>NZ_JAKKRO010000038.1:0-46439 GCF_025654235.1 Shewanella sp. SM32
AGGTATATTTTGCGCACCCTTATCGTTCTTGTGAACGAGGAGCGAATGAAAACGCCAATGGATTACTGCGGCAGTACGTCAAAAAAGGGGTTGATTTGAGGCTAGTGAGTGATGAATTAATCGAATTTGCTCAGAATAGAATTAACTATCGACCCAAAAAGTGTTTGAAGTTTAAGCAGCCTGCCGTGGTGTTTCACCAGTTAGCTGCTTAATTGTCGAGTGTCGCACTTCGGGGTTGAATTCGGGTTTAGTGCTAAAGATAGTCAAGGTCATGAACTGCAATGGAAGCGCACCGCGAGCGGTGAATGGCAAGTGGCGCTCACGCAGCCAACCCGTGTTACCGTCAGTTATCAATTGTATGCTAATGAATTAGGCCAAAGGGTGCGCCATATTGACGCGAGCCATGCCTATTTAGATGCTAGCGGTGTGTTCATGTACAGTCCGCAATTTCGCTCTGAACCAATATCCGTAGAATTAAAAGTACCTAAAAATTGGCAAAGTTACTCTGGGATGTCATCGGGTAAAGCCGCTCATTCCTTTATTGCCCCTAATTATGATGTGTTGATCGACTCCCCGATTGAAACTGGTGTGAGTACCCATAAACAATTTAGTGCTAATGGTAAAAACTATGAATTGGTGTTTTGGGGGGAAGGTAACTATGACACGGATAAAATAGTAAAAGATCTTAAAGCCTTAAGCGGTCAAGCCAAGGTGATTTGGGATGATTATCCTTTTGATCGTTATGTTTATATGGTACATGCAACGAGTGGTGCCAGTGGTGCGACTGAACATTTAAACTCTACTGTCATTCAGCTGCCGCGCTTTAGTTTCCGTGAACGCAAGGACTACCTGCGCTTTATTAGCACGGCATCCCATGAGTTTATCCATACCTGGAACGTGAAGGCTTATCGTCCCGAGGGATTAGTTCCCTACGATTATCAACATGAAAACATGACGGAATTACTGTGGATGGCTGAAGGTTCTACCAGTTATTTTCAAGATCAGTTGCTGTTGCGGGCTGGAGTCATAACAGTTAAAGAGTTCCTCGAAGATTTAGCCAAGCGCGTCGAGAAAAACCAACTCAATCCAGGTCGTGAAACTCAATCTGTGGCAGAGGCGAGTGCAGGGGAGTGGAGCAGCATCGGTGGCGATTATGCTATTAACCACAGTGTAAATATTTACTCAGAGGGTTACTTAACCTCTTTAGCCTTAGATTTTTCATTATTGCAAGACTCCGAACTTAAGTATTCATATCGCGATGTGCACCGTCGTTTATATCAAGAACATCGCGTACCAAAAGGCTATGGTGTTAGTGATGTTCAGTATATTCTTAAAGACTTATCCGGCAAAGATTATGCACCTTGGTGGCAAGCCAATGTGAATCGTCCCATGAGTTTAGATTTCCCAGAGTTATTATCACAGGCAGGGTTAAATCTGTCCTATGGTAAAGATTCAAAAGCTGAGGCATTTGCGGGAATGACCTTGAGGAGTACCCATGGCTCTTTAGTGTTAGACCAAGTGTTGCGTAATGGTCCTGCTTGGCAAGCGGGCATAGTTGCGGGGGATGAAGTATTAGCGATTAATGGTCTCAAGGTGACTGCTGCGGGTTTCTATAAGCGCATCAAAGACTTTAAGGTTGGCGATAGTGTAGAGGTGGTATTATTTAGCAACGATAAAATCAAGCACGTACAGCTCATCCTTGGCGAGCAGCAAAGCGGTAAGCTAGTGCTCAAGGGGGATGCAAAAGCGACTAAACAGCAAAAAGCTTTCTTCAAGACTTGGTTAGGCATTGATTGGCCGTTTGACAATAAAGGCGAGTTAGCGATTAAAGCTTAATGTGGTTAGGGCTTCATCTTTAGCATTTAAATGCCTTTGTCTTAAAGCCACCTAAAGTGAAATCGTCATAAAAAAGGCGCAACCATTATTTTGATGGGGGCGCCTTTTCTTATCTTGTACGGCTCAGTCTAACAAGCGAGTCGTAGCTCTCGTCTGCTTAACGAGTTTTGCTTAAACTTGTGCGTCTTCGAGTCCACCAAGGGCGGCCACGAGTGCATGCATCAAGGCGACTAACTCGCTGCCCATTAGGGCAAAGTCTGCATCTAAACGGGCCATAGGATCGTCAGTGCCGACTTCATCGTTCCCTGCTCTAAACTCTTCAGAGAATTTAAGGCGCTTCACGCTGGCATCTGATTGCAATAATAGTGCAATCGATTGGCCGAAATGCAGCGCTAACTTGTGTACTTGCTTACCTGTTGCTAAGTGAGCTAACACTTCGTCTTCTTTCAAATCCTGCTGCTTAAAGCGCACAATTCCGCCTTCATCAGCTTCAGATTTTAGCTCGGCTTCGTCTTGCATTTCAAAGGGTAATGGCGCGCTGCCAAGTTTTAACCATTCAGTTAAATTGGATTCGACTGGCGCTTTAAAGCTCAGTGGGATCACAGGTAAACTGCCGAGAGCTTTACGTAATAACGCTAATAATTCTTCGGCCTTAGTGGCACTTGAACTATCAACGAGGATCATTTCTAGCTCAGGCAAAATCAAGGCGTGGGTTTGGCTTCGGCGCGAGAAAGCGCGTGGCAGCAGGCTAGTGATGATTTCATCTTTTAGCGCATCTTTTTCTTTTTTCGCCAGTTTACGATTTTCTTCATCTTCAATGAGAGCCACTTTTTCTTCTAAGGCTTCTTTGATGACTTGGCCTGGCAGAATTTTCTCTTCTTTAGTCACGCAGATCAGATGGCGATTGTCAGCGCTATGGACCAAAGAACTGCCTTTTTTGCCTAACGCATTTGAGAAACCAAATTTACTGACATCTTGGCTTGAGCAGGGGGAAAAAGTGAAATCGGCCAACGCAGTTTCTAGCGCTTCGGTTTCGACGGCAAAAGGTTTATTGAAACGATAAAGAGTAAGATTTTTAAACCACATAAGAGGCGCCCATTGAAAATTAAAGTGGCAGTTTACGGCATAGTTTGGGCGGGGTAAACCTGTGTTCAATAGCTGATTTTTAACTGAGGATCAGAATTCATTAAACTGTAACATAATAATTAGCTTAGCTGCAGCCCGCATTTTTACTGGGTTTTATGCCTGGCTTCGCGTCAGCTTTTTTGCACGCCAACGTTAATGGTCACAATTGAAATAAAATTGAAACACATTCATTGCAAACTTTCGGTCGTTCCAAACCAATAACCAAGACGAACATAACGTCGAAAGGATTAAATGATGAACGTTTTTTGTAAAACTCTACTTGCTTCTGCGCTAGCTTCTGCAACTCTGGCTTCAGCTAATGCCGCTGAGCCACTGACTGTTTATGGTAAGTTGAATGTCACTGCTCAATCAAATGATGAGAAAGGTGATGCTACAACAACTATTCAAAGTAATGCTTCTCGTTTTGGTGTGAAGGGTGATTTTGCGCTGTCTAGCTCGCTGGAAGCTTTCTACACAGTGGAATATCAAGTTGATACAGGTGCAGCATCAAGCGATAACTTTACTGCACGTAACCAATTTGTTGGTTTGAAAGGCGCATTTGGTTCGTTCTCTGTGGGTCGTAATGATACCTTGTTGAAAATTTCTCAAGGTGATGTTGATCAGTTTAACGACCTTTCAGGTGACTTAGGTAAGCTGTTCAAGGGTGAAGTTCGCGCTGCTCAAACGGCGACTTACCTTACGCCTTCCTTTGGTGATTTTGTATTTGGTGTTACCTATGTTGCCGAAGGAAATGATGTAAAAGGTCAATTTGCTCAAGATGGCTTTAGCTTAGCGGCCATGTATGGTGATGCGAAACTGAAGAAAACACCCGTTTATGCATCTCTTGCTTATGACTCAGATGTGTCTGGATATGAGATTGTTCGTGCCAGCTTACAAGCTAAGTTTGCCGGTATTAAACTGGGTGGTATGTACCAGCAACAAGAGCAAACTTATAAATTTGATTCTGCAACGTCGATGCCAGTTGAAGTCACTGCAGAAAGTGCTAACGGCTATCTATTAAGCGCTGCCTATGATATAGATGCTGTTACTTTAAAAGCTCAGTTCCAAGATATGGAAGAACTTGGTGATTCATGGTCGGTAGGTGCAGACTACAGCTTAGGTAAGCCAACTAAACTATTCGCTTTCTACACGAACCGTTCGTTAGAAGCGTCTACAGATGATGACAAATACATTGGTGTTGGCTTAGAACACAAATTCTAAATCTAGCATTAAAACTCAATTAAGGAGGCATATAGCCTCCTTTTTTATTGCTATAAACAAACAGTTATATAAACTTATTATGACAAATATTACTACTATATGGCTCAAGCGGCGTGCTTATTCATAAATCTGTAATAAAAATGACTAATAATAGCCGTGTTGACATTCACTGACAGAAAATCACTTATGACTGCAAGGATATTGATAGTAGAAGACGAGTTGGCCATCCGCGAGATGCTGACTTTTGTAATGGAACAGCATGGGTTTACCACCTCTGCGGCGGAAGATTTTGATTCGGCCATTGCGCTGCTAAAGGAGCCTTACCCCGATCTGATTTTATTGGATTGGATGTTTCCTGGCGGAAGTGGTATTCAATTGGCGAAACGCTTAAAGCAAGATGAGTTTACGCGCCAAATTCCGATCATTATGTTAACCGCCCGCGGTGAAGAGGAAGATAAAGTCAAAGGCCTCGAAGTTGGCGCCGATGATTACATCACTAAACCTTTTTCCCCTAAAGAGCTGGTCGCACGTATTAAAGCCGTATTGCGTCGCAGTGCACCGACTCGTTTAGAAGAAACCATTGATGTACAGGGCTTAATGCTCGATCCTGTGAGTCACAGGGTGAGTGTGGGTGAAACTGTATTAGATATGGGCCCAACCGAATTTCGTTTATTACACTTTTTCATGACCCATCCTGAGCGTGTTTACAGCCGTGAACAGCTGCTCGATAATGTGTGGGGCACCAATGTGTATGTTGAAGACAGAACCGTTGACGTGCATATCAGACGCCTTCGTAAAGCCGTTGAAGAGTCTGGTCATGACCGCTTGATCCAAACGGTTCGTGGCGCTGGTTATCGTTTCTCTACACGCATTTAGTGCTGAATAACTGTTAGGCACAAGTTAGCTTTTACGCTATCTTGTGCTCCTCTTATTTAGCCTGATGTTTGGGTTTATTTATGTCTGACTCTTATTCAGGGTATCGGTTGTTTACGCGCTTAGCCTTATATCTACTGTTTTGCGCGCTAATAGGTTTATTGGTTGGGAAACTTCTCTGGATACTCTTTATCGGCACGCTAGGATTAGTTTGCTGGCATTACCGACAATTATCACGGCTTAACTTTTGGTTATGGCGGGATAGGAAACTCACGCCGCCGCAGGGCAGTGGGAGCTGGGAAGGTGTATTTAACGGTATTTATCGCCTTCAAGGGAAGAATCGTCGACGTGTCGGTCAACTGGCCACACTGCTGGCACGATTTCGTCAAGGTGCTGAGGCGTTACCCGATGCCGCTGTCGTGCTTGATTCAGAGCATAATATTTTATGGTGCAACAAGTTAGCGCAACTCATTCTCGGTTTTGTGTGGCCACAGGATAATGGTCAACGAATCGATAATTTAATCCGTCATCCTGATTTTTCTGCTTACATTAAATCCGCACAATACAAAGAGCCGCTGGAGTTACCTTCGCCGGTATCGGATAGGCGTTTGCTTGAAATCCGTATCATGGCTTACGGTGACAGGCAGTTACTGTTAATTGCGCGGGATATCACTCGTATACGTCAGCTTGAGGGAATGCGAAAAGAGTTTGTCGCCAATGTGTCGCATGAATTAAAAACGCCGCTCACTGTGCTACAGGGTTACCTCGAAATGATGCAAAGCATGGCTGAGCCTGATTCGATGAACGTCAAGCCGTTAGCATTGATGCAGCAGCAGACACGACGAATGCAATCTATGGTCGAACAGCTATTGATGTTATCGCGAATTGAAGATGCGGCGGATATTAACCTCGAAAACACTGTGAATATGACGCAGTTGATGGAGGTGCTCAAGGAGGAAGCTAAGGCGCTGGCACAAGATAAGTATGAATTGAGTTTCTATTGTGAGCCTGGACTTGATTCTCACGGCAATGAATTGCAGCTGAGAAGTGCCTGTTCTAACTTGATTTCTAATGCGATTCGTTACACAGAACCTGGCGGGAAAATTACAGTGCAGTGGTGCAGTGTGGCTACGGGTGCCATCTTTAGCGTAACGGATACGGGTGAAGGTATTGCGGCTCAGCATATTGGTCGATTAACGGAACGCTTTTATCGGGTAGACAGTGCGCGCTCAAGGCAAACCGGTGGTAGTGGTTTAGGTTTAGCGATAGTAAAACATGCGCTTAACCACCATCACAGTAAGCTTAAAATCAGCAGTGAAGTCGGTAAAGGCAGTACTTTTAGCTTTATTATCCCTTTGCATCTTATCGAACGTAAGAAATAGTATGTGTGAGTGAAATATTTACAATAAATAATAAAAACAGGCCATTAGGGCCTGTTTTTATTTCTAGATTTATTGAGTCTTTAATAAATGACAGAAAAAAGCGATAAATAGTGCATTGTCATTTAAGTGTCATATCACGGACATAGAATTGTCATTGTAGCGATTGATACTGGCTGCGTCTGAAGAAACTTAAGTTACAAATTAGTTAGCTTACTACTGGAGCACATAATGAAACTGAAAAAGCTTGTCGGCGCGATTACTCTAACAGCCGCTGGTGTATTCTCTGCCACTGCGATGGCATCGATTGATCCATCTCTGCCTACTTATGAAAAAGCGAGCGGTGTATCTGGCAACTTATCATCTGTAGGGTCAGATACCTTAGCCAACATGATGACACTTTGGGCAGAAGAATTTAAACAAATGTACCCTAACGTCAACATTCAGATCCAAGCGGCGGGTTCTTCTACTGCGCCACCAGCGTTGACTGAAGGCACTTCACAGTTCGGTCCTATGAGCCGTAAGATGAAGCCTAATGAAGTTGAAGCGTTCGAAAAGCATTTTGGTTATAAGCCAACTGCGATTCGTGTAGCTATCGATGCTTTAGCCGTATTCGTACACAAAGATAACCCAATCAAAGGCTTAAACGTTGAGCAAGTTGATGGTATTTTTTCTTCTACTCACAAATGCGGTAGCAGTGACATCCAACGTTGGGGCGATTTAGGCTTAGACGGTAACTGGTCTGCCAAAGACGTTCAACTTTACGGTCGTAACTCAGTATCGGGCACTTACGGTTACTTTAAAGAGCACGCGCTTTGTAAAGGTGACTTTAAAGCTAACGTAAACGAGCAACCTGGTTCAGCTTCTGTTGTGCAATCTGTTTCTCAATCTCTGAATGCGATTGGCTACTCAGGTATCGGTTACAAAACTGCAGGTGTTAAAGCTGTTGCCATCGCTAAGAAAGGTAATGAGTTTATCGAAGCTACAGCTGAAAACGCTGCTAATGGTACTTACCCACTATCACGTTACTTATACGTTTACGTGAACAAGCAACCAAACAAAGACTTAGCACCAATGGAAAAAGAATTCCTGCGTTATGTGTTGTCTAAGCAAGGTCAGCAAGTGGTAGAAAAAGACGGTTATGTACCTGTGCCTAATAGCGTAGTTGCTAAAGATTTAGAGCAAGTAGGTATTAGCTTGTAAGCCAAACGGCTTGTTAATCAAGGACCTCTCAGGAGGTCCTTTTTGTTTTTGTGGTTTTAAATGTGTGATGATGTCGAATTTAGAACAAATTAAAGACATAAAAAAAGCAACCTAAGTAGGTTGCTGTAAATTCCAATTCGGAATCTTGGGACGGTCGCGCTAGAAACCATCTAAAGGAGAATGATGATGAACGAAGAAACTCATTACAAAGATTCGGTTCATAATATCTGACTCAGCATCATCAAATTAGTTCAGGGAAAGTGCGAAATATTTTAAATAATTTTGTATTTTGTTTTTATAAAAAGAGGCTGACTCGATTTTTGCCAAGTTTGCACGTCTCAATTTTAGCTGCTTCTACTGTGACTACCGATAAATCCAGCAAGCTAGAGATAGCTTATTGCAAACTCGGTACCTACACCCAAAGATGAACTGTTACAAAAAACTTGTTCCTAAGGAGCTCTAGAGCTCAGTTACGATTTGCCTCTGAGTAAATTTGCAGTCGATAATACCTCCCAATGATTAGTGATAAGTTATCAAGCCCGTTATCACAGCAAGGTAACTCATAACTCACTATTTAGAACATACCGCTCAAAACTTGAATATCGAGGCGACAGTGTTGCAACCAACTAAGAGTATGTTAGCTGATGTAGCCCCTTGGGATTTAACCCGAGATTACCATTCTTTTGCGAATACCGAACAAGTGCAAGTGACCCATGTCTCTTTGGATGTCATGGTGGATTTTGACGCGCAGCGTCTTTTCGCTAAAGCGACGCTGTCCTTGGATTTTCTTGAGTGTGATGTAACAGAGCTTTGGCTTGATAGTCGAGATCTAACCATACTCGCTGTGACTTGTTTTAATGCTACAGAGGGGGTGAGTGCATTAACAGAAATGGATGAAGAACCGCTCGACTTTGTGCTTAATGAAGCTGACCCCATACTCGGGCAAAAATTGTGTATCACTTTACCTGCATTTCTTTGCAAGCAGGTTTGTATTCACTATCAAACCTCTCCGTCCGCCCAAGGATTACAGTGGCTAGCGCCTGAGCAAACCGCGGGTAAACAGTTACCTTACCTCTTTAGTCAATCGCAACCGATCAATGCCCGTAGTTGGATCCCATTACAAGATACGCCTAAGGCGCGGATAACTTTTGATGCTAAGGTGCAAGTGCCCAAAGGCATGCGCGCCGTTATGAGCGCGATGAATCATCCCGATACGCCACTTAATGGTGTGTTTCACTTTGAGATGGAACAGCCTATTCCGACCCATTTAATGGCCTTGGCTGTGGGTGATATTGCCTTTCAAGCTATAGGTCCAAGATGCGGCGTGTATACCGAGCCGAGCACGTTAGTGGCCGCCGCAAAAGAGTTTGAAGATACTGAACACATGCTCGACGTTGCCGAGTCATTGTTAGGTCCTTACGTATGGGGCCGCTATGACATGATTATCTTGCCGCCGAGTTTCCCATTCGGTGGAATGGAAAATCCGCGTTTAGCCTTTTTAACGCCCACACTCATTGCTGGTGATAAAAGCTTAGTGTCAACCGTTGCCCATGAGTTAGCGCATTCTTGGACGGGCAATTTGGTCAGTAATGCGACTTGGCGTGATCTCTGGTTAAACGAAGGTTTCACGACTTATTTTACTAACCGTATTGTCGAGGCTGTCTACGGCAAAGAACAGGCAGAATTAGAATGGGTAATAGAGTTTGGTCGCTTAAAAGAAGAAATAGCGTCTTTGCCTAAGGATAAGCAAACTTTACCCGCTAATGTGCAGCATGACGATCCTAATCTTGCTTTTAATCGTTTTACTTATGATAAGGCTTCGATGTTTGTCCATGATTTAGAGCGCAGGCTAGGGCGAGTAGAATTTGATAAATTTTTACTCACTTATGTGAATCATTTTGCGTTTAAAGCCATTACCACCGAAGTGTTTGTCGAGTACGTAAAACAAACTTTACTGCAATTACACGCAGATAAAATCACTGAAGCTGAACTATTAACGTGGATTTATGGTGAAGGCTTACCTGAGGGCTATTGCGGACCAACCTCCATGAGTTTAGATAAAGTTGATGATGCGCTGGCGTGTTTTTTACAGGGAACAGCAGCGGGCCGATTAAGCGTTAAAGATTGGCGAGTGCACCATTGGCAATATTTTCTGACCCAATTACCTGAAGTCGTTAGTCAAGTTCAATTGATGGATCTGGATGAAACCTTCCAATTAACCCAATCGACTAATGCAGAAATTGCCTGTGATTGGTTTCGAGTCGCTATTCGTAATCATTATGATCCTGTGTTGCCGGCATTAAGTGCCTATTTAGTGCGTATTGGACGCGGTAAATTTGTGCGGCCACTCTATGCTGAGTTACAAATTGCGGGATATCACTCTGAATTAAAAGACATCTATACAAAGGCTCGTGCAGGCTATCATCCTTCGATTCAAGTTCAATTGGACAAATCACTCAGCTTATAGAAATTTAGGTAAAAAAATGGCAACCTATGGGTTGCCACAAAGAAATCAGTGTGGGATACAAATAGAATTCAATGCGCTAGCGTGTTTTCTATTGTGTCCCAAAAGGGAGATGATGATGAACGACCAACTAATTCGACTCAATGCGATAAAACAGAAACTGTGTCATTTGAGTGCATGAAACTGCGACTTCACATATTTCATTCTCAAGGTGCATTTAATCTTATCCGTTAATCCTTACCTATACTCAGAGTCGCCATTTTTAATTAAGTTCACTGATATCAGAAAAAAATCCCAAAAAGTTTAAAAAAGATTTTCTGGGACATTTTTCTGGGGAATACTGAGTACTCACACTTAATTGTTACATTTGTTTTACATTAAAATCATGGGGATAAAAAATTAAACGCGTGCCAGATTTATTAATCTATAAGCTAGCGTTAGCGCTTGTTGAAATTTGAGTAAAAAAAATGGCAACCTAAGGTTGCCACAAGGAAATCAGTGCGGGATACAAATAGAATTCAGTGCGCTAGCGTGTTTTCTATTGTGCCCCAAAAGGGAGATGATGAACGACCAACCAATTCGACTCAATGCGATAAAACAGAAACTGTGTCATTTGAGTGCATGAAACTGCGACTTCACATATTTCATTCTCAAGGTGCATTTAATCTTATCCGTTAATCCTTACCCATACTCAGAGTCGCCATTTTTAATTAAGTTCACCGATATCAGAAAAAAGACAAAAAAGTTTTTGAGAGATATTGCGTGCCCATACTTAGTTGTTACATTTATTTTACATCTAAAATGACGGGATAAAAAAAGGCAACCTAATGGTTGCCTAATGACCTATTCCTAGGTCAAGGGGACTGCGCTAGAAGCCCCAGGGAGATGATGAACATGAAAAAGACATTCACTGTTCAATACATTTGAGGGGTCTTGTACGGTTAAAGTTCCATAAAAAAATTAAAATAAATCTAAATTTTTATAAACTGCAAGATTTCAAATAGATAGTGATTAAATTATTTTAGCAAAGCAGCAATTTTACTTTCTAATGCTTCGGGTTTTGTCGTTGATGCAAATCTTTCGATTGCTTCGCCTTGGCGATTAACTAAAAATTTAGTGAAATTCCATTTAATACCTTGAGTGCCTAATACGCCGGGAGCGGCTTTCTTAAGGTATTGATAAAGTGGATGGGTATGTTCGCCATTCACTTCTATTTTAGAAAATAGCGGAAACGTCACGCCAAAATTCAATTCACAAAAGGCTTGAATGCCTTGTTCATCGGCTTTTTCTTGGGCGCCAAATTGATTGCAAGGAAAGCCCAAAATCACTAATCCTTTATCTTTGTATTCTTGATATAGCGTTTCTAATCCTTTGTATTGCGGTGTAAATCCACATTCACTGGCGGTGTTGACGATTAAGAGTACTTTGCCTCGATATTGCTCTAAACTTACCGCGTTGCCTTGAATGTCTGTTGCTGATTGGCTGTATATATTCGTAGTCATGTTCACCTCCGTAGGATCTTAGCCAAACAGCATAAACCTTAAAATAATTTTCAGCAATATAATTGCGCGCAATTTATTTTGTGGGTTTGCTAATTTACTTAATTATCAATATAGTTACAGCAATTTTGTGGCTAAAGAAAAGGGCATCTGTGTGATAGAAAATGACGCAGAATACGAAACAAACATGCAAGCTGATGTGGGGCAAGTAGTTCAACAACTCACTGAAGTTGAAGGCGAAGAACAGGCTGAAGTGTTTAGTGAAATTCTGAATGACTCAGAACCTGGAACTATAGCCTTAGCGCTTGAGTCCTTGCCCTTGGATGAGCGTTATGAGCGTTGGCAGCAAGTTGAATTTGCTGACAGAGTGACTGTGTTGAGCCTAATGCGTGCCGATCCACGTATGGGGATCCTGAAGCGGATGCCTGACAATGAAGTGGATCTGTTATTTGCGCAATTAAGTCCTGAAGATTTAATTGAGTGGAGTGATTATCTTCCTGAAAGTTTTACCGATCGTGCCTTGGATCAGATGGGGGAGCGTCAGCGACAACGATTCGAACTTTATGATCAATATTCTGAGAATGAAATCGGTCGTTATACCGATCATCAAATGTTGGTGCTCAGTGATAAGGCGACAGTTGCTCAAGCGCAGCGCTTCTTTCGCCGTATAGAGCTCGATTGTAACGACAATTTGTTTATCGTTGATGATCTGGATAAGTATCAAGGTACTGTTCGTCGTTATGATATTTTTAAACATAATCCCGATGAGTTATTGATTTCACTTTTGTCTGAGGACTGCCGTGCGTTATCCGCCGATACGAGTCTTTTGGAAGCGGCCGAAGCGATAGAGCACAGCCGCGAAATTGAATTGCCTGTGATTGATGAGTCCGGAGAGTTAATCGGTCGTGTGACGCTAAGAACCGCAACGGCATTAGTGCGTGAGCATTATGAGGCGCAGTTGATGGCAACAGCGGGTATGGATGAATCCGACGACTTGTTCGCCCCGATTATGAAAGGTGCTCAGCGCCGTGCTGTATGGCTTGGGATCAATTTACTGACGGCTTTCCTTGCCTCAGCGACCATTGGTTTATTTGAAAATGTCCTATCGCAAGTGGTTGCATTAGCTGTGTTGATGCCGATTGTTGCTTCTATGGGCGGCATCGCGGGGAGCCAATCTCTAACGCTAATGATCCGCGGCATGGCCATGGGACAGATTTCGGCGGGTAACTTGTTTTCGCTAATGAAAAACGAACTCGGCATTGGCATAGTTAACGGATTTTTGTGGGCGATAGTGATAGGTTTAGTTTCTGGCTGGTGGTTCGGTGAAGCGACGATAGGTATAGTGATTGGCTGTGCGATATTGATTAATATGGCCGTTGCCGCCATAGCTGGGGTGATAGTGCCTATGGTGTTGCAGAAGTTTAATCAAGATGCGGCGTTATCGGGTTCAGTGATCTTAACGACTGTGACCGATGTGGTGGGTTTCTTTACTTTCTTAGGTATGGCGACGTTGTTATATCTGTAGCGTGGGTTCTTGGGTGAGTTTGGAAGATGAATGCACGGCAATTTGGTGTGCATTCACCGTATGTTGGGAACATTAACGGTTTAATCTGGATATGAATAACATTCAGTTTGTTATAGGTAAAAAGCCGGAAGAATTAGCGCTGGCGGCACAATTAATTGATGGGCGTGATGATAATGCTCATCCGTTGGATCATCAGGTCTTTTTCCATTCCCGTGCGGTGATCTTAGCGAAAACTATCGAGGGTGAGATTGTCGGTTGCGCCGCGATAAAAGCTGGTAAAGGCACTGTCGGTGAACTGGGTTATCTGGTGGTGTCGCCCCATTATCGACGTCAAGGCATAGCACAAGGGTTAACTCATAAACGGATTGAGGTGGCAAAGGCCCTAGGAATGTCGATTTTGTATGCGACTATTCGCGCCGAGAACACGTCGAGTCAAGCTAATTTATTGAAGGCAGGTTTTCAGTTTTGGCGTAATTATTTGAGTATCCGTGGCACGGGAAATACTGTGGGTTGGTATTACTTAGCTTTAAGCGTTAATGTTGATGCTGAAGCGATAATGCAGTCTTTAGTTGGCGATCGTACTCCAGCGTTCTAATTGTGTTGTAAGTGAAAAGACTTAGATCTTAATGTGTTTTTATCTTGTTTTACATTTGTATATTCCTCGCAAATAATCCCTCTTTATACGCAAATAGGCTGATTTTCTTTATTTATTCGGTATGATCCGCGGCTATTACCCACAGTCATTATTGAGGTGTTTTTTTATGGCTAAGTTCAGAGTAGCAAGTGTCTTATTATTGAGTGCAGCAGCGCTGCAAGTGAATGCGTCAGAAATTAATCTTGGGTTGAACAACGATGTGGTTTCAACTGAGTTAGAACTGCAATTGAACAAAGATACTAACGCGGTTTTGGGTTATATCTATGCGGATGAAGGCGGCCATATCGCTCAAGGTGCAATGCATATGACCCATGATGCGGGTGTGCATCACTTTGAGGTCGGTGCTCAGTTAAGCCAGCTTTGGTCTGACTATTCACCCAATGGCAGTGCTGTTTCTGTTGGTGGTCGTTATGCACTATCAATGGGACCCAATATTTCACTGCACGCTGCGGCTTACTATGCACCGTCTGTATTGTCATTTGGCAATGTTGATGGTCATTATGAATTAGACTCAAAAGTGCAATACCGTATAACGCCAAACATGGCACTTTATGTTGGTTACCGCAAGATTGCCTTCGAATACGATGATGCCCGCAATTTTACTTTCGAAGATGGTGTGTATATTGGCGGTAAATTCCGTTTCTAAGCACAAGGCATATTGATTTAGCTGTATTGCGATCGAGATGTCGAATTAAAGAGCCGGCGAGGTTAACTTCGCCGGCTTTTCCATTTCGCCTTTAGCTCACTGTAGCTTGGTAATATGGATGAGAAAATGACCAATCCAATCCCGATTAAAATCACTAGGCTGAGTTCTTCATCGAGTATCCACCAGCCTAACAAGGCTGCAAAAATCAATCCTGTATATTCTACTGGTGCCATTTGGCTCGCATCGGCACGTCGATAGGCATGGATGATGAGATAGGTCATGGCAATGTAAAATAGTCCCAAAGTCAGTCCCACTTGCGCCACTGGTAAACTAAATTCGGCGCCTTCGTATAAGGTCGCAGGTATCAGAAATATCATCGCAAAGGCATTAGACCAAAAGAGCATGGAAAAAGGATGTTCATGGGTCGAATAGGCCTTTAAAATCAAACTATTCAATGCTGATGTCATGGCACCGAAAAAGGCTAAACCTATATACAGGTTAAATTCTGTTGGTTGGCTGATAAGCAAAATGCCGCTAAAGCCGATAAGACCAGCGACCGTGCGTCGATAACCAATACGTTCATTTAAAAAAATGGCCGATAGTACTAGCAGTAACAAGGGTGAGGTATAAATCACTGCTGTTACTGTTGCGAGCGGAAGATGCAGAATAGCAAGCATAAAAATGGCGTTGCCCAGTCCAATCAATAGCGCGCGGGCGATATGCACTTTGTAAAAAGGACTGAGTTTAAGATTACCCTGTAAGTGCCACACAAAAGGCAGTACAAGCAGAGTGGCAAATAATTGCCTGTAGAGCACCAGTTGAAAAACAGGCACATTGGTTTCAAGCAACTTAACCAATAGGTTACCGCTGGCAATCAGTAGTTGTGCGGCTAAAATCATCAATAGAGGCTGCATAGGATCCCAGCAAAAATAAGTCAGTATTAAGGTGTATCTTGAATTTCATGCCGCAGTTTGGACTTTGAGACTAAAATAGCATCATAAGGCATGGTATATCCGACTAATTTAGCTTAACTGATTGTAAAAAACTAAATGTAGCCATAAAGTTAACCTACAAATCCAACTATCGACTAAGATTGACAGCATTAGCATTTTCTTCATAGCTGTAAAAATGATCTATGGCCCTTTAACTAAATAAGCCGATGAACAAACTTAAACAAACTCTATTTGGGTGTTTTTTACTTTTCTTGTGGACATTAAGTCCCTCTGTATTAAGCGCTGAAATTGCGTTGGACTCCCCGTATTTGTTCCATGCTAAAGCGGATCAACAGCCTCCTGAGCGGTTTGAAACCGTGCCTCATTGGATGGGACAACTCGACGAAGCTAGTTCGGTCAGCTTAACCGGTGGCGATTATTGGATGATTACACCTGTGATGGTCAATCAACGTCAATCAAACTGGGTAGTGGATGCAAGTAATTCGATTATTGAATCCGTAGATTATTGGATACTCGGCAGTGACGGCAGCGTACAACATGCCCACAGTGGCTACAGTGCTCCATACCAGTTTTTATTCGATTATGGCCGTAAGGTCACCTTGAATATGGGCACGGATTATTGGCTGGTTGTGAAGCTGAGCAGCCGTTATTACTCCTCTCCCCCTGAGATAGCATTGCAAAGTGTGGCGGATCATCAGTTGATGTCTGACCGTCTCGCAATGGCAGTGCTGCTGTGTTTAGGCGGATTATTGTTTATCGCCTTATATAATATTTTGATTTATATCTCTATTCTTGATAAAGCCTTTCTCTACTATGGCCTTTACGTATTTGCTTATTTTGGTGGCTGGGCACTGACTTTCCATTTGCCAGCACACTTATTTAATTTTCATTACCTTGAGTTGCATCATCTGTTTTTCATCAGTTTGCCCATTTTTAATATCATGTTTTACAAGCACTTCCTGCAGTTGCCTAGTTACTCTCCGCGGCTGTGGCGTCTTAGTCAGTATTTAATGTTTGCCTGTATTGTGGCTCTGCCGACCAGTATTTGGTTGTTATCCTATACGGCAATTATTGCCTCTGTACTGATCATGCTATGGATTGCTTTAGCGATTACCTGCGGTAATGTGTGCTTGATGAAAGGCTTTGCTCCTGCGCGTTATTTTATTCTTGCCTTTACTTGCTTGCTGTTGCCTGCGGTGATTATTTTACCCGGAAATATGGGGCTCACTCCTGATTTCATTGAACATGCAGAGCTTGCGACTCTGATGGGCGGTACGGCTGATGCGTTATTACTGTCCTTAGCGTTAGCGAATAAGCTGAAATTACTTGCTGAGGAACGTAAGGCGCATATTGAAGAGTTAGCGATTGCATGGGAAAAGGCTCGTTTAGATGGATTAACGCGAGTCGGTAATCGTTATGCCTTTGACGAATATATGAACTCACAATTAGGATTTGCCGATAAAGTCGTGCAACCGATGGCGTTAGCACTATTGAATATCGATAGTCTGAAAAGTGTCAATGAAACACTCGGCCATCAAGAAGGCGATAGATTATTGCTGTTGATAGTGCAGTTATTGCAAGCAACAGACTTAGCGCACATGAAGGTTTATCGTATTAGTGGTGACGAGTTTGTGATTGTGACGCCTTCTGCTGGTATCCAGTTATTACAGAGTGCTTTGAGTGGCTTAGGTGAAGAATTAGCAAGCCATGGTTTTAAAGATTGCCAGTGTAGTTTTGGGATGTCGTTAAACACTGAGGTCGCAGATCCCCATGAGTGGTTGCGTTCTGCTGACACTCACTTATATCAATCGCGTATGGATAAGCGTCGTCAAGAGTATGCAGATACTCGCGGTGTCGATGTGAGGCTACATTTAAGCTAGCTATTGAAAAAGTTAAAATAATCGTTTTAGTAGAACATTAGAAAACATAAACGGCGTAGAATTTATCTGCGCCGTTTATGTTTTTATCTTAGATTTATTAGCTTCATTTTGCTTGGACTCAGCAGTGTCCAAGTTTGCGACTTAGCTAGATTTAAGGACGAGCTTAGAAGTCTTTTTCGCCCTTAATCACCGCAGGATGACCCGATATCGCTTTTGAAGTGTGCATTCCCGCCATCGTCGCCGCTTCGACGCAGCCCGCATTAAGGCCTGTCTGTTCGTGGTCACACAGAATGAGAATCTCAGGCAGCCGTAATTGAACTTATTCAATCACTTGGTGCTTTAACAAAATAACAACATTGCCATTCAAGTTGAGATTTTTGAACATTTTTGCCACCTAAATTGAGATTCATTTTTCACCTTAAAATCAATAACTTGGTGGTAATACTATGCTTTATTCGCCGCCAATCTATTCATTTTCCACAAATCAAATATCAAGTCAACGCATATCGGATTGCTTCAAGGTTTCTACTTACATATGTTGTAGGTGTGGTAAGTGAGCCGCCGACAATACAGGCGTATATTTAAAAATCTAAACGAATTGAAATTTGCGCGGATAAAACGCCATTATTTAAATCGTATCTGAGTGCGGAGGTCTGCTACATATATTTGGAACGGATATTGGGTGCAGGACGATATTGCTTTAATGAGTTAAGCGATGGGGATAATAAGTGGGATTTATATGAATGGCTTTCAGCTTAAAACCCACATCATTACCGATGATGAATGTGGGTTTTAACCTTAGTGTCGATGCTTTAGGATAAATCGTAAGCACCTCATATATATAGTTTTTAACAGGTAGCATTGCTTTGTTATATGAGTGATAACTGCATCGGTTTTTGTTGCTGGCGTATTTGTAGTACATCTTCAAATTGGCAAAGTGCCAGACTGCCGGCACGCGCGACGCGAGGAGGGCGAAGTTTACCCATTTTTCTAAGTGCGTGAAGTAGCTCCATGGGTAAGCCTGTTAATGATACTGCTTTCTCTAGGGAGATAGCGTCATATTGCCGCTTGCTAAAGACGTCTTTTGCAAAGCGTATAAAAGACGCCGGTTCACACCAGATAGCACGTCGTAAATTGTGACCTTCGCCATATCCTAACTGCAGGCGGCCTTCTTTGAATCCTATGAGAATGTCATACATTTCAACATCATTATGCACCATGACCTCCGTAAGTGTTGATAAGCACACCATGCCAGGTTGGATGTCGTTACCGACTAACAACTGGAAAATAGGTGCGACATCAATTTGGCTATTATGGTGAAGTCTGCTTTTACGTGCATGTTTCACTAAATTAACGTGTTGAAGCAGCTGCAATTCTTCAGGCCTCAGCTCAAGTAGCCGAGATGCTTTTCCAAATGGAAGCCATTGTTCTGTCACCGAAAGAGCAATGCCATCTACGGGGGTAGCTGGGATAACAATATCTAACGTAGCGGCAGGCCACGTGCAGGAAAGTGTTTCAAGGAACTGCACAATAGCCACACTGCGGATATTGTGAGGTAGTAAAGATGAGGTTGTCTGAAGTGTCTTTTGTACCCACTCTCGAAAAAATGCATTATCCGTTAATAACCGATACCCCTTTTCGAGCATGTTTTCATAAAATGGCAGTGAAGCATAGGCGTTCGGTTTGAGCGCCATGATGTGCTCTTTTTCCAATACCAGTGCGGCATAGAGGCAATCTGACACTTGAGCCTCGCTCAATGAACGCACATTTTCTGAGGAGGGTTTCAGTTGTACCCCGCATCGAGGGGAAGTACAGTGCCCTTTTATAAGTGGAATATCCCAAGCAAGGCTTTCGTAACACGTGGGGCATTGACTCGTCAGTGCAGATTGGTGTTTGGAGCAGGCATGACAAAACGGATTTTGCACTTCCGTTAACAGGTAGCCATCTTCATTCAAGCACTGAATACACACTTTAGGGTTGAGTTGAATGTTGCGGTTAAACATCGGATTGATAATTGTAGAAAACACATCACCTTGGCTTATTGGTATGCCAAATTTAGCATTTAGAGCCGGTGTAATTTGAAGCTTAATAATGTTATTTTGCTCAGCTGACGACACCATACTCCCAATCCTTGCGTAACCATTAGCGCGCGCTAAACGAAGAAGGTAACCGATGCTAACTTCATCAGGTTTTCTCTGTGGCGAAAAGGCTAAAGACACGTTTTCAACTCCCGCTTTAATTTCTGGTATTCATGTGTGACCGCAGCGTCTATTGCCCTATAGCTATATTCAGACTCATCAAAGGGATTATTGACGTTTTGGCTGTAAATATAAAAGTTCGCTTTTAAACGCATCATCAGTGTGTGGCGGTCTTTGATATGACTCATATCTTCACGCATGAATAAGCCATCAAGGGTACTGAAGCTGCGCTCCATATAGGCAACGTAAAGTCTATCTAATAGCTCTTTATCCTCGATACCAATTTGAGGAGCGCTGATTTGCTGTAGAAAGCTGTTGATACAATCAACCCATTCTTGCGTTCTCGGTAAGATACGATGCAGTTTTACTGACCTCAGCATTCTGCGACTGAGTTGCTCGTTGTCGTCGACGGTTTTATCCACTTCGCCGAAGGTCAGGAGTCGCATGGCCCGCTCACTACCGATAAAGACAATTGAACAAGTGAGCGTGTCGAGTAGGGCGCAGAAGTATTTCAACATGTCTAATGCAATTTTCCCTTGTTTAGCAGGAAAAACCTGTTGAATTTCATCAAGAATAATGAGCTCGACACCACGTGCTTTAATCAGAAATCGAAATTGCTTATCTAACTCACCCGCGGCAACTTTACCTATGGGGGGCTGCACGCCTAATTCCGTTATCAACAGTCGCAAAATATCATCAACTTTGCTTTTCGCTTCTTGAAAACGGTAAGTGAATATCGGCAGACGAATGTGGTCGACTTCTTTCACCGGAGGATACTGAGCGGCATAGCATTCAGCGATGTAGGTTTTTCCTTCGCCCGATTTGCCATAAATGAGCACGCCTTTTTTATTATTGGGAAGGTGACACATTTGATGAACTCGCCCAATTTGTTCATGCGCGTGTTTAACCAATGTATGTTTAACAATAAAGGTGTCTACAGGTGTAGGTATGCTGACTACCATAAGGCTTTAGTGTCCCTTTGCGTGTTATCAATAATTTGTTCTGGTTCATTCAGTTGGCTTGCGCGTTGTTTGTCAGCCAATTCAGTCTTGTCTAATGAGTTTTGCCACTTAATATCTTTTAACGAATCAGTCGCATTGGCATTCTGAATGCGCTGCTCGATTGACAGCTCTTTTGCATTATTGTCTTCAAACGAACTTGTCGGTTTGCCACTTCGTTTACTGCGTACCGTTTTGGCGGGAATGAAACGGTCAATCGTGACGGCATATTGACCGGTAACCTGATGTTTTTCAGTTTGGAAAATGTGTTGTCCTTTCTGCACTTTGCCATTTAACTGTGCAAAGGAAACGGGCCAACGCGAGTTGATTTCTTCATCATAGTTATAAGCAACGATTGACCTGGCCTCTGTCTCGTTCGGGAGCGCAACGCTGACAGTGACACTGCTTGCATCATAGGGGTTGTAAAACACCTGAACGGTGGGGTTGACGTTTTTGTGACCATAGGTCATGAGTAACGTATGCACTTTTTTCAGTTCAACACTGGTGAAGCGGTGTTTCAATACACGGACAAAACCTCTTGAATCGAGTTGCTGCTCATGCGCCTGCGTCGCGACATGGAAGTGGTGCTTAATAGAATCGTAATCATAATAAGATTGCACCACCCTAGATTGCTGCCAACAGAATATCGGTGAGCAATTTAACCCTGAATGGGTCTTGTGAGCGTATTCTGTCAGCATGGTATTGATTATCTTTGTGAACGTACTGGCAGTAATATGCGTATTCTTAAGTGGATTTATTTTTGTTCTAGTGCCTTTTTTCGGATAGGTATTTAAACCAACAGTGCGGTTGCCGGCTGAATCCGTCACCACCATCGACTCAAATTTTTGCCTAAACACTCTAAAGTGCGACTCAACAAAGGGTTTCGCTGACGGTGTATTCGAAGGGGTATAAACGATATTGCTCCCCAGCTGTTCACATAGACTCTTAATTAACTTGTTGTTAAATGCAGGGCCATTATCCATGATGAACGTATCTGTCTTACCGCAAAAGGGGAGATTGTCGTCACGCAAATACGTATTTTGGATCAACTGTAAAACAACCTCCGTCGCTTCTCCTTTGCCATAATCAAAAACCATACTTAGCGGTGCACGCGTATAACAATCAAGTGCATAATAGATGACCACAGGCTCAGTTAACTCCCCCGTGACATCGTCAATAACACGGATATTTGTGTGCAAACAATCGAGTTCAACACGTTGCAATGGGTAATGCAGTTTTATCCGTTTAATCAGGTTAAGTGAGAGCTGCTGACGTTCAGCGTGGGGAGTTTTTGGATCGTCTAATTTGTCACAAATCGACTGTCTCGCTTCAATTCTGCGCGAAAACGTTCGTTTGCTTGCAACGATAATATTGGGATTTGTTTCACGTGCTTTCAGCGCATCTTGTTTGTAACAAGCATAATGACCCGTAGCCACTTTATGGCGACTATCTTGGTAAGTCGTGCTTAAATACGTGTCGATTAACGCGTTAGACTCCTCACCGATACGGGGGGTATGTGAGCGTGATTTACAGATTAAACTGTCATCATTGAAACGTGAGCTTATCCAAGTCTTCCAGTAACGGTTAATCGTTGTTTTCTTGGGATGCTCAGCCCCTCTGAGTGCAGGGTAATTCTCCTCAACAACTTCAATCATTTTCTGATAGGTAGTGGACGTCGTCGGCTTTAGGGTTTCGTCGTTCTGCAGCAGGTCGCGCAGCGTATGAATATAAACAATCCGCGAATCCCGAGTCGCTTGCTGTACTGGGGACAAAATGAGACGCGTTTTTTCGACCGGTTTGGGGAAAAGGGTTTTTTCATGCAGTTTTGTGCTAAATACATCTAGCGCTAAGAACTCTCGCGTTTTTTCATCATCATCCACTTCGAGCAAAATCGACACGTCATCAGCAAACAAGACCGTCATGATGTCGCCGTTGCTATTGTGGAATTGATGGTCACGCGCCTGAGCAAACATCACGATAGCATCACCTTATTCAGGGTTGTGCTTGCCAGTAGCAACTGTGATTTGTCGAATTGGTAAAAACCGGCTCCGACTAAATGATACGCATCACCCACGGATGTTTGGCTTCTAGGCTTGAGCCAATCGACTAACGCCTCAAATGTCAACAATTCAGGTAGGTCTGCATGGTTGAGTGAACATGATAACCGTGCAGAACGCCGATTAGCGATTAATTGGAGGTTGGTATAAATCATGGGCGTTAACTGACGCTCATCAACGAGGACGATAGGGACATTAGCCGTCTTAAGTGAGTATTCATTGAATAGCGCTAATCGCGACTGGAAGTCTTTCGTGATATGACTTGAATGATGGACTTCAATAAATGCCGCAGTACCATTAGCATATTTAATAAGAAAATCAGGTGTATATCGAATGGTCTTATTGGTAATACTGTCATGGAGATGCAGGCTTTCAGGCTGCGCAGCATAGGCAACTATATTCGGTTCACACTCCATCTGCGCCGCAATACACAATTCAAGGAATGATTCGACCTTCAGCGGGGCTTGATTCTTCTGCGAAAAATATTGATATACATGCCTGCCGCGTGATTTATTCGCTTTATACTTGTTACTCACGTTACACCTCTTTCTACATTTCAGAGTGCTAACCGTTAATTTGCAGCGGAAAAATTAATCTCTGCTAAAATTAAAGGTTACCCCTATGGATAAGGCAAACGTCTTTCCCGACATGGGGAAAGCGCTCACGTGTGTTTGTTAACACGCGAGCAGCATATTCAATTTTCGAAAATCCACAAAAACTTGTGAATTTTCGCGCAAGGCACAATTCATTTTAAAAAAACATGCAGGCGTTCATCACACTTCGATGCCCCCAATCGCTATTGATACCTCGCTGTTTTATTTCAATTCTTTTAGCTTGAAAACGTATTTTAAAAACGCATTACATTCAAAAAATGCATTCACAATGATTTTTAAAAATCATTGTTTTTAAAGCATTATTTTTTAAAACATGCTCTGCATAAGCGCATTTGCGCTGTAAATCTATCTTTACAAAATGACGGTGTGAACATCGCTAACTTAAGGATAAGCCGATTAATCCACATTAAAATTTGTTACTACATAACAATGATATAAACGACGAATGAACCTTAAATTTGTCAGCAAAAAATATTTTTGAGGAAATGGAGATTTTTTTTTGCAAACCGTGAAAAAAGGCAAGTTTATTGTTTTTAATTACGCATAACCCATTCGAAAGTTGCCCCTGATGTCGCGATTTAGAAATGCATGTTTGTTTGGCCAGATAAACGCATGCTGAACCTCGATGGGCAAGACGCGCTAAACACGCCGGAATACAGTTGTATGCCTTCATGTGGCGGATTAACGCGAGAGTTGAGAAAGGGGCAAATGTCTGAAGCGTACTCTATTTGTTGTCCACAAAAGACGGGAAGGTTAATGATATGACTGATACATCTATAACGTTTTTGCTTGTTGAGGCATGCGGGTATTAGACCTTAGATACCGAACCTACTTCTGGCTAGGGTAATGAACTGCGGTCGATCCGTTCATCCCTGGGTCACAATAAAATATACGAATGCAACGACGAACAGTGGATACAACAATGCCAATCTTAAGTTATCAATATGGCAGTCTGTTCTAAATAGCTTATGCCCCAAAACGAGTTAACAAGTTGTCAGTAGATCAGTAACAAACGGACTTTCTGTCTTAGACATTTTCATCATTACACCCGTGTGATGTAATTCATTACTACCCATCAAAAACTGGATAATTATACAGTCGTATTCAAATTATAAGGATTTTTGAACGATTTTCATCCTGTATTCGTGCGCGTTTTCTCATTTTCGTTTAAATAAATAGCATTAAAATTAATTACTTATACTTTTCATTAAGCAGATAATAGGTTTGGGAAACGCGCATGCGCGTTTTTCCAGATGGTGTATTTGAAAAAAAGCTGATAAGTTCCTTTTATTACAAGTAATTAACAGTGCGCGTTTTTACTGGTCTAATGAGGTAAACGCGCATGCGCACTAATAAAATGTTGCACTAATAAAATGTTAACTGCTCTTAGAGGTTTGAGTGATCTACGAAATTCGAATTAATGATGTAGTAATTGGTACTACCAACTTAGAAGGTGGTGATCCGCCGATGGGTTTCGTATTTGGCAGTGTCACTCCAACTGAAAACTATGAGTTTTTATCTGGTGTGGTGAAAGCTGAGCTATATGAGCAGGGCCGAGATACCGAAATTAAATGTGAGTCTATTTCTTTTGAAGACCTTACAAAGGAAATGGGAGAAACGTGCCTTGAAGTCACAGCTCTTATAGATTCTTATGAGGAATATGATAAGTATTTTAAACACCATCGAGAAGCTTATGAAAAACAGTTCTCGTAATCAGCAGTTAACAAGTAAAGGCATTGGACGCGATAAAGCCGCGCCCATGCTTTAAGCGTTATGTGTGAATGACTATGGATTGGCGTCAAATGGAAGTATTTAAGGGCATCGATCTCAATGATTCTTTCGTTTTAGATTGGAATTATGAAAATAACCGCCTGTGCTTTGAACTGGAAGCCAGCATTTGGCCAGAGTCTAAATATTATGTTGAGCCAAAGCTAAATGAATATACGTGTTACCGAAAAGCAATACTTCAATTCGTTAATACAGTTTCCGTAACTGGTTTAAAAACCAAATCAGCTGTAATGTCATCAACTGATCCAGACGGTTCAATTGATTATGGCAACATTGATACATTGCAGGTGGTCGATGGTGGATTTGAGCTTACCGGTGATTTTGGCAATATAAAAATATCTGGCGGGGAGCTTCGATTTGAAATTCACACATAACAATCCGCGTCATTCTGGGCCTTCGGCCCCTGCGACGCTCACAAGTTCGCGCGCATGCGCGGGGCGTTATGTAACAAGGAGAGTAATGTGAAATTTGGAACCATAATAGTTTTTTGGGCTGCACTACTTTCCGCCCCTTCATATGCCGATGAAAATAGCTCAATTGGTTTTAAAACAGTCGCCCTAGCTATGGAAGCATTAAAAATAAAGAAGGGACGAAAATTAGTGTGCAAGGCGGATGGACAATCATCGAAGACCAAGAAGATTCTAATATGGTCTTATGGTCGTTTACCCCAGATTCTCACCCTGCGCATCCTGCAGCAGTAAAACGTAAGGTACTTGAGAAAAACCAAAGTATTTATATTCAAATGACAGCTCTTTGCCAGGCTAAAAAGGCAGCCTGCGATAAACTAATGCAGGAATTTGAAGAGCTTAATCAAAACATCATGAAAGGCTCGTGACACATGTTACATAACAAGTTAAATCATCGGAAAATCCCTCGCAGGCCAAACAACGGCCTGTACGCTCGGACTTTCCGCTGTTTAAAGCGTTATAAGCCATGAGGAAGTTTGGTGAATAAATCGACATTAGGAAAATTGGATGTTTTAAGTGTTTTTATTACTTGGGCGTTATTAATTTTACTTTTGAGCACTTTGGCATATTTAAAGGCTTTTGCTGATCCAAATTCAAGTGCTGCAATTATTGTTTATTTGTTTGGTGCTTTCTTTATTGCAGCACTTAGCCATTTAATATTGGCATATTTTAATCGCTGTCCTCATTGCAATAAGTGCCTTACAATTCAAGGATTTAAAACACCACATCCAGACTCTAGTGGTAGCTGGGATAAAGTTGTTTGGCATTGGTTTTCAGGTACAATAGTTTGCATCCATTGTGGGCAAAAGGTTGATACAAATGGCCTATAACAAGTTGCTTAATTTCGTTCCGGCCACAACAAGTATGGCCTCACTGGACTGCCTTTGCTGCGCTGCGGCAGCCAATTAGCAAAGCCTTAGGAGTCTTGAGTAACATGGAAATTGAAGGAAGAAAATATACTCTTGTTGTTACAAGCGCTAACGACTTCGATACACTTAGCTTGGAATGCACACTCGATAACGAATTAATAATTGAAGCAGAGCTAGTCAGTTATAAGGAAAAACAGGCAAAAATCCACTTCCATAAAAGTGGGCTTTCGCTAAAGGTGGTTGAGGCGTTCATCAATGAGGTCAATAAAGAGCTAATTCATGGCGGACAGAAAAACTCCTAACAAGTTGCTTAATTTCATTCCGGCCACAAACAGCGTGGCCTCCACTGGACTGCCTACGTTACGCTGCGGCAGCCAATTAGCAAAGCGTTATGCGGCCAAGAGCGAATCATGACACACAATAAATTTTATGCTCCAGGAAACTACGAGAGCCCCTTGACGCCCGAAGGACGCGCTCGAACGATTGCTTCATTCCAAATTTGCTGCGCCCCCCAAGAGCTTGCGAAGGATGTTCCAATGAGGCGTGATGTACTAAGAAACCTTATGAGTCCAAGGGCCGTGAGCTATTGGCTGGAGCTAGGATGGCTTAAAAAAGATCGGCAAGGTCGGAAAGGTCGAACTACTGGTTCTGTCATCTAAGGGCTTGGTTACCTGCAAGAATAGCTTGGCAGGCGGCTCGGAAGTTCCGACAACAAAAGCACTTGTGGATCGGTGTGTCACTCAGATGACAGTAGGATCACCTGGATTCAAAGAGATTTCCTTTGCCCCTCTTGAGGATGTGAAGTGACGTGCCGCATAACAATGCGCGCAATCGGACGGCTTCGCTAGGCGTTACATGCTATGAAAGTATCTGAGCTTCAAGAAAAATTTATAGATGAGCTAAAAAAGCTGCTTCCGGAGTGGACGTTTGTGAAGTGCAATCGTCACTTCAAGCTAAAGCGTGAGAATGTAGTGTGGTTATTCCATATTTCATGTATCAACCACGAATCAGATTTCGATGCAGTTGGTAACGTAGCTGTAGAATTTCTTTCAGGTAAAGAACGAGTGTGTATTATCGGCGCTGAACTCGGAAATATTAATGGCTCCGGCCAAGCAAGGTTTCCAGTTTCCTCATCAAATGAGGTAATCAACTCTTCAAAGTGCCTTTTCGATTTATTTGTTAAAGTTGGTCAGCCATTCTTAAATAGGTTCAGCAACCCTAATGAGGTAGCTTCAACCCTTAAACGCGGTGGTAAAGAGGCAATGCTTATAAGCCCTTTAATCAATCAACATGAAACGCAAATTAATCGCCTGTGCCATGAATATAGCATCGGCATGTAATCGGGTAGCCGGAGGTATTTAGCCTCCAGCCCCCACACTACCATGCATGCGGCTCCGCACAGGGCGGTTCATTTAGAACGCCTAACCTGTTTTCTGGTTCGGATAGTGAACTGCAATCCATCCATCTCTCAGTGGACATAAACCTGCTTTCTTGAGATACTCATTACTCAGCGCTTGCTGTATCCCTGGTGTTTTCGAGCTTCGCCACGGCCCTTTGCTTGTAATTCCACAAGCAACGGCCGCTTGGATCCTGACGCCATGTTTGAGTAAGTTTTGTACCTTAGTCCGTGGCTTTCGCCATTGACGCCAGTAGCACATACGTACTCGACGACGGATCCAGTGGTCTAAATCGACACACCCTTGGTAAGCGTTGGCTATGCCAAAGTAGTTGATCCAGCCTTGCATGTATTGCCGCACTTTAAACAATTGATAGCTCATGCTCACGCCCCAATTGCGGTTTGTCAGTCGCCTTATCTTTTGTTTGAAGATGTGCAGTGTTTTGACATGCCACTGGATCTTTCCGCGGTTAAAGGTAAACCCTAGGAACTTGCTTTGGCCTACCTTAACCACTTGGCTTTTCTGTTCGTTAACAACCAGTTTTAGCTCAGTGGCAAGATAGCGAGTAATACTCTTGAGGACACGTTCGCCCGCTCGTTGAGACTTGACCAAGATGATAAAGTCATCCGCGTAGCGGGCGAAGTGATGCCCTCTGCTTTCCAGCTCTTTATCCAGACTATCCAACATGATGTTTGATAGTAATGGTGAGAGTGGGCCGCCCTGAGGTACGCCTTCGAAGCTTGCTTCAAATTGGTCGTTGATCATCACGCCAGCACGCAGGCATTTACCAATAAGCGCCAGCAGACGCTTATCCTGTACCTTGCTCCTTAACTGAGTCATTAAGAGATCATGATTTACTCGATCAAAGAACTTGGACAGATCAACATCGACGGCAAATTTGCGTTTATGTTTGATGATATCCCTGACTTGCAAGACCGCTTGTTTGGCATTCCTATTCGGTCTAAAGCCGAAGCTATTAGCCGAGAAGGAAGGGTCAAACAACGGCGTGAGAATTTGAGCAATTGATTGCTGTATCACACGATCAATGACGTTAGGGATACCCAGTTTGCGTTTACCGCCATCGGGTTTGTCGATCTCTACGCGTCTGACTGCTGAGGGTTGATATTCACCTAACTCAAGTTGAGAATTACACTGTTGCCAACCGCCTTGCTGCACCCAAAGCGGGAAGGCTTCGATGGTCATGCCATCGATACCAGCCACGCCATTATTGGCTTTAACCTGACGCCAAGCTCGGTGTAGATTCTCAGGCTGAAGCAGTTGTTGGAATAAATCGCTGTTGAAGGCTGGTTGCTCATTTACAGTGGCCATTAGATCAAGTGGTTTCGTCGTCTTGTCCCCTTACTTCGTGGGGGAGGCCCTGCCAACTCACCTCTAGCCTACGCCTCATATGATGTTCTTGTTCATCAGCTCGCAAATTTGCTAGCGGCTTCCTTCAAACCAATCATCAATGATAAGCCCTTGCCATTCGCTAGTAGTTAACGTTTAATAACAGTATGTTATTGAACAGTGACCTTCCTACAGAGGACTTTCACCTCATTAGTTCATGCCCATGCTGGGCGTACACAAAACGTGCCAGCGGGACAAAGTGCTGCGCACTTCGCCCCTTCACTTGGCGTTATGTTTTCAAGGCAAAGTATGACTGAAGCACCAGAATACCGTGAGTTTACTGGCACACAGAAAGCGTTCGACGAAATTGAAAGAAAATATTCTGACTCGAAGAAGACTGTTGCTATAGTTGGTCAGCGTATCGATGGTGCTTACACGTATTTTGTTTACAAATGGGATATCACTGATTGGGAATATATTGGTGAAGGGTACTGGTCGCCTTCTGGAATAGGTGGTTTTTTCCAAGATTTAGATTCAGCTAAAACAGAGGCTTATCTGAACCTATGAATTTAGTGATAACCTCTGAAAAACATAACAAAGCGCTATTGTCGCCGTTATCGTGGCTGGGACGGCATACGCTACTCTTCAGCCGCCCCAAAGCTTGGCGTTATACAACATTCAATATTTGGATAAATTAATGGGATTATTTTCAAGTGGAACAAGCAATTCACCTGTTTTAAATTGGGAAGCATTGAAAAATAATGGTGGTTTGGGATCTAGTAAATATACATACAGAACCAAGGTTCCTGGTGGGTGGCTAATATCTTCATTCGTTAGTGAAGGCATGGGGTTAACTTTTATACCAGACCCTAAGCATGAATGGGATGGCAATTCACTCTAAAAACAATCTGTACTTGTTGTATAAAAATGCGTTTAAGACAGATTCCCTACACTCGGCATTTTTCAGTTTAAGTCGAGTTTTGTGTCTAAGGTGCGATGGTTTGGGTTCGGTGTTAGCGTTGATCACACCTTAACGTGGCGTTAACCCATAGATATATTTATCTGAAACCGATTAATTAGAACCTAAGACCCAACAAGCTTTTGTCCCAAAATTGAGCCAATGAATCAGTATGGGGTAGTGTGAATCACACGCCAAAACCAGTCTGTTTGTGTTGGCTTCGGGTTAACCAGCTTTGGCCCAAAAATAGATAGAACAACTTGAGTAATGATACAGAGTGTCCACTATTACTGGCTCAGATCATTGAAAGCTGACTCACCACTTTGGTGCAGCCCATGGCTATAGAGTTAAACAGCGGCGTATGACAAATCGTTTGTTTCGCTCATTTAGGCGGGCTAAAGCCCGCCCCTTAACCAAACGTTATAAGACAGATAGGAAGCACCGGTGTGAATCATTTGTATAGAGTTGTTCCTAAAGAAGATTGGGTTGAGGCTCAGCGTTGCGGGCATGTCCCTCGATGCTAAGCAGATAAACGGCGGGGCAGAGTTCATCTGAATGAGTTGAAGGATGTGGAGCTTGTAGCGAACCGATGGTTTTCTGTTGAGGAAGAGCCTGTCGTTCTTGAGATTGATGTTTCTGGGGTGGCGGAATATCTGAAATGGGAAGAGAGGGCTGAGGAACCTTTAGCTACCTGGCCAAATCTTTATGTTGAGGGCGTAGCAGTTGAAAATGTGGTTCGAGCTTTTGCGTTAGACGCAGGGCAAGATGACGAAGGTGCTGTCTCGTTTCGGATAGGAAAAGCTCTGTCTGAGTAGTCTGTATTCTAACTAAGCGTTGGAGCACTCTATGCGCAACTGTAAATTAAAAAGAGGGATCGGGTGAATATCTATTTTTCTGACTATTTCGGGGTCAGCAAAGAAGAACTTGATGCTTATGGTGCATTTAGTGTATCTCTCATAAACGACCTTCCTATTTTTATCGATCCTAGCTGCGTTTAACCTTCATATATTTAAGGAAAATGATGTTTTTTAAGTTTATTAAGTTGGCTTTTGCTATTGTTGTTTTTTTCTCTGTGCCGCTAAGTGCCAAGGAAAGCACTGAGTTTAAAATTCAAAATACACATACCCTACAAATAAAATCTGAAGGAAGCGGATTGGAATATGAACTATATATCCGCTTGCCTAACGATTATTCAGAAAACAACAAAAAATACCCGTTGGTATTGTTAAATGACACAGGTTATTCAGTTGCAGTGGCGAGTGGCATTGTACATCTGATGGCAGGCCGAGATATTGAGGATGTCATTATTGTAGGGATTTCATATTCCAAAGGACATAACCCTTTGCTTAGTCGCACCAGAGACTACACGCCAACATTTGCTCCAAATGAAAAACGAGGGCATTCGCTCGAAGTTCAGAAGTATTCAGGTAAAGCCAGTCAGTACATTAGTTTCATTTCAGACGAGGTTTTACCCCTGATTAGTCAAACATACCGAATCAGACAGGATAAAAAAATATTTGTTGGTCATTCATATGGCGGATTGCTTGGTGCTAACATCCTGATTACCAAACCAGAGTTATTTGATTATTACATCTTAGGTAGTCCATCGTTCTGGTATGACAACAAAGTGATGTTTCGACTTGAAAGTGACTATGCAAAAAGCAATAAGGACATGAAAGCAAGGGTGTTCATGTACATAGGCAGTGAAGAAGGTAGTATGGTGGAGCAAATGCTTGCATTTGAGAATCAGTTAAAATCACGAGATTATCAAGGGTTAAACATTCAATCCAAAGTATTGCTAGGGTTGACTCATCACAGTGCTTTTGCAGTGTTATTAACGGATGGCCTTCAAAAAGCCATTCCAAGACAAAGCAAAAGCAGCTAACAAGCAAATTTGATCGCCAGCAAAAAGCGCCGGCTGCGACGTTAACTCGCTACTCGGTTTTCCGCGCTAAATTTAAGCGTAATAGGACTTAAAGATGAACGAGGCAGAAGATCAAATTATCGATAATTTCTTGAATGAGATATGCTTTTTATTCCCAGAAGTGAAACGCAAAATGGATTCGCACGATGTCTCTATGACCACTTCAAAAATGGAGGAGTTTGCAAATGCTACTACTCAGGCATTTTCTTCTGGCAATATTGCGTTAGCTCAAAGCTATCTAGATTACATAAATGAAAAATTACCCAATGCGCATCCAAAAGAGTTTGAGTTTATTGATGTGTATTATGTAGAACATTTGTTTTGGCAGGCTAGCCAGAAAACTAAAGAAATGGGCTGGCCTTTAGTGCCAACAAAGCTACAAAGTTTATATGTTGCATTTCATGGTAAACCTGCCCTATAACAAGTTGTAACACATCGCCCCGTTGGGGCTTTGACTGGTGCCGCTTCGCGCCGACTGCACGTGTGCAAAGCGTTAAATTGCAGTCAAGGATGGTGGATTATCAAAATAGAGATTTATGATGTGTTTAGCGGCGAATCGGCTTTTGGCAATCCTTGTGGAGTGTTAGAGCTAAATAACTGGCTGTCTGATACTGAGTTGCATCAAATTACTCATGATGTTGGACTGCCAGTGACTTCGTTCATTACTAACGTCGACGGACAATTTCACATTCGCTGGTTTGCATTGGATGGTGAAATTAACCTTTGTGGTCACGGTAGCGGTAGTTTGGGAGCTGGTGCAGCGATCCTTTCTAAGTACCAATTGGAAAAAGTAGTTTTCAACAGTAAACACGGTGAGGTCGTGATTTCTAAAAGAAATGGCCTATATTCACTCGTATTGCCGAGTTGGGAAGGTAAGCCTTGTTCTGTTCCAGCAGAAATAGCTGATTTGGCGATTGATGCCATTGATGTTTTTTCTACTCGAGATTTAGTCTTAGTTTTCCCCTCGGTAGAGACGGTAATGAATTTCCAGCCAGATTATAAGCGCTTGAGAGAAATCAATGAATATCATGCTTTAATTGTAACGGCTGCAAATAGTAATAATGGTTATGTTCTAAGATACTTTGCTCCAAAAATTGGCATATCTGAAGATTTGGCAACAGGCTCAGCACAATGCTCTCTTGCACCGTATTGGTTTAAAAAATTTGGTTCAGACTTATTGAATGTGCGTCAACTTTCAATGTCCGGTGGTTATTTTGAAGTAGAGCGAGCAACTGAGAATTCAATAACAGTATTTGCTCAAGCAAAGCTGCGAGCAATTGCAATTTAACTAACGCTTCAATAGGGACTGTCAACGCGTGGCGTTTCCTGCCCCATTGAGCCGCGGTGGTTGCGATTGCTGTGGTTTACTCTATATCAACATCGACTTTACTAGCAAGGTAGGTAGGCCCTTATTCAAGAGCCCATTTTGAGCGTATCAGTAGATTTGACTGAATAATTTAATTTTCTGACCAAACTCGTTGAGGGACAGGTGCTTACTGTTACCGCTTCCCACTAAAATGTAGAAGGTATTGTTCGTTTCAAAGATGCAGTTATGGTGAGTATGGATAACCATTGTGGTTCTGACCCATCCACCACTGGGGAAACGGCCTTGGCCATCTTCAATTATGTGATTCGCCAGTACCAGCTCTTTAATAGGGTGAGTGCCAGGGGTGCCTTGTGGGACATCAATAATCCAAATGATCCACTCTGAAACGACGCACCAAGCTTTGAATGGTTGGATTGACTTACAATGCAATTTCATCTGTTCAATATCATCCATTCGACAACCATATGCGGTAGGGATGCCTTCAAGAGAGAACAGTTCTGCTGTTATTTCAGCTTGTTGAGCCAGTTTTTCTATCATGGGTTGCTCCTTAAATATTAAAGGCGCAAGTGCGTTTAAGCAGCTGATTTACGCTATAAACCGGACTGCATATCACGAACATTGCAACAACCCAATTTTAGTTTAGATGTTCAATACGATTCTGCCAGTAGACATCATTAAAATTAACTTACATAAATGACTCTCTCTTCAGTACAAGACTGTCCATCATCAATTTTTCACTGTGTTATTCGAGACCCATTTTGAAGGTAATTAGCTTGCCATTTTTTAGCCGTTAACATTTAATAACATCAGCTTAATGAAGGAGGTCTTGCGTAAATATATTTTGACTTCGATCGTTAATGCTCAGTTTCGGTATAGGTATGCTAAATCTGTTTGGAGTCGCTGCATTGATGCGTTTTTCTTTGCGCGACTGCAGCTTGGCATTCAAGCACTGTTTGTTAGGTTAGGGGCAAAGGAGCTGCAATGAAATATCTCGTGATACTGTTCGCCATTGGTTTGAGTGCATGCGCATCCAAACCAAACTTTCCTCAAGCCGGTATTGGGCAGACCTATGAGATTCTTGGGGCAACAATAAGTTCACCCAATGAGCCTAACTGGTACTTGATGCAACATGACCAAATGGGCATTTTCTTTGGCAAAGAAATGACGTCTAAAACAGATAGTCTGATTGCAAATGCATTGGTGTTTGGTGTCGGCGGACATGAAGATGATGACTCATTCTTTGATTATGTGATTGCAGAGCGTGAGAGAAACGATGATAAAACGAGATTCGTCGACCGAGGTGTGAAAAACAACCGAGCAACCTTAAATGGAAGCGCCTGCGTTAAGTACGACACCATTGCGGAAGACCACGCAAGCAAAAGTAAGAGCAGCCAACCATTTCAATATTTCAGCACTATGGGCTATATCTGTAGGCATCCTGGCAACAAAAGCGTCGTGATCCAGCTTGAGGTTTCGTATCGTTCTGATCTACAGAATGTACCTAATGGTATTACACTTATGTCAGATCAATTTTTCAACTCCTTAGAGTTTATTAATAATAAAGTGAAGTAATGAAGCTGTTGAAATGTCGGTATCTAGCAGAACCGCACCAAACATCGGATACTGAACAACAACCGGACGTTAGTTTTACATATCAATCCGATTTTGCTTATGAGGGAAGGAATTAGCGCTATTGGCTTAAACAAGCGCAGCGTTAATTATACGAAGACTAAGGAGACACACATTGAAGTGGGCATTTATAGACTATGAGAACATTGGATGTCTTAGTAAAGTAGACCTCGCTATTTACAGCAAAGTGGTTCTATTCCTTGGTGCGAAACAGCCAAAAATTGACCTTGGCGACACTAAATACGATTCTCCTATCGAGCTTGTTTTAGTTCAACTTAAGGCAACTCAGTCCAATAACCTAGACTTCCATCTATCATATTACCTCGGTAAGTTTGATAGCGAAGCTTCTTCAAACGTATCATTTGAAATCATCAGTAATGATCAAGGTTTTTCACCGCTAATTTCACATATCAAAACGAATGGCAGAATTTGCAAACAGGTCAAAGTTGCCACCGCACCAAGTACAAAAAGTAAATTGATTAGCTCATTAACGTCGAAGCCTAAAGAAAAGCGACCTAAAAAGGTCGTAAGTCTTCGTAACCATATTGCGGCTCATATGGGGGTTAAGGGAAACGATGTAGCGATACAAAATTATTTCAACCAACTGGTGAAAGAAGAACTCGTTAAGATTTCTGGTGATACAGTGGAGTACAAATACTAGCTGATTATTCCATGTATTCTCTTAGGTTTTTGGCCGTATTGTTTTTATGAGTCAGGAGCTCGATTCAGAATTGAATTATCATAAAAATTAATCACTTAAATGATTCTGGTAATCAGAACGAAACTTAAGCATTGAAAATATCCGACGTATCAGACTGTTTTGCCCAAAAACGCGTTAATAAGACTTAACTAACTTTTTCAAAGAAATTATGTGCATAAACAAGGTACTAATAATTTGCTCAATGAAATCACATTAACTGTTGCTAAATTAACGGCTTGTAAAATCCGTCCTATAAACTCTAGTCGAACAATCCAATAGTGATTTAACGTTATGTAATTAAATATATTTATATCATGCATAGAAGAAATTCGAACTTTAGATGATGCATCAATCTAGCGACAATCTGAACTGAGGTATTATTAAAAAGTCCTCCAAAGGGATTGTCTAGTTAAAAGCTAGTGGAAATTTGAGATCAACCAAATCACCATGAAAACAAAGACAAGTAAATCAGATACATAGGGCTCATTGGTGATGTGCGAATGAAATTTTCAAACTAACCACTTTGAAAAAAAGTTTTCGTTAGTGAACCTCAGACGCATGTTTGATTTATTTTATGATAAAGTTGCAAAAATGCAACAATATCAATGACCGTTAATGATTAATCGAGTAAAATGAAATGCATCGTAAACTACGCAAAATGTGTGCGTGATTTGCGTATTTTCAGGTTCATACACGTGCCTACCAATGTAAGTTACACGAAAAAGGGTAGCTATGAATCGAATGTGACAATATTTATCGCAGACGCTGTAAATCAAAAAAAATCAAATAAAATGAGAGCGATGATGTTTAAAGGAATAAATAAAAAAACCATTGTATCTGTCTATAAGCCAGTAGAGTTTCCTGCCGATACAGCAGAAGAATTAGCCATCCACTTTGATGTAGAAAATATTGCTAAACGAATGGCACGTCAGAATCTACCGCCAGGTGATGCCAGTAGCGTTGATGCACAGGAATTGCAGATTAGGCAAGAAATGGAAAAGCGAGCAATCCAAGCAAAAGCAAGAATTCAGCAAGATGCTAATTACAAAGAAATGGAGATTTCAAATATTTCGATCGAACGTGACTTAGCTGATCTTACTGCGATTCCGGAAACGTTTAGTAACACTATAAATCGCGAGTACCAAGAAGCTGAGGCTGAATTAAAACAACTCAAAGAGCAATTCACTGTTAGCTTAGATGATTTACAGGCCTTTAAACGCGAAAATAATCTTAGACGTGAGGCTGATTATCCTCTTAGCAAATTAAAAAGTATTGGTTTATTAATGGTAATGCTCATTTCGGAAACTGTTCTAAATGCTAATTTTTTTGCACAAGGGAATGAATTAGGTTTACTCGGTGGTGCATTTCAGGCTCTTATCATATCGCTCTTGAATGTAAGTATTGGATGTTTTTTTGTAGGTGTGTTGATCCTTCGATTCAAAAACCATGTATCTCCAATGAAACGCACTCTTGGGTTGGTTGGTACAATCTTGATGAGCGTATTGGCTTTAATGGGTAATCTATATGTTGGTCATTATCGTGATGCAATGAATATCGACCCAGATAATGGGGCTACAGTTGCGATTCAAAACGCCAGTGAGGGCCTATTTGCTTTAAAGGATTTTAACTCTTGGATACTCGTTGCGTTAGGCGTAATTGTATTTTTCATAGCTCTCTACAAAGGATATAACTGGGATGATATATATCCAGGGTATGGGCGAGTTGCTCGTAGAGCACAATCAGCAAAGGATGAATTAGTTGTGACAAAGGATGAACTTTGCGATTCTATTCATGAAGTCTATGAAGATCATTTAGCAAAAGCTGAGCAGCATTTTAGGAAAATTCAGAAAGACAGAAATACATTGAATATTTTATTTTCGTCAATAAAAAATGATTTCGGTCTTTACCGCAACTATCTGTCAAATCTACGAAATGCCTATGAGTACCTAGTGACTCTTTATCGACAAACCAACAAGAAAGAGCGTGAAACACCACCACCGAGTTATTTTTCACTCCCAATCGCTATTTCATTCGATGAACTAACTGAAGTCAGTGAACCTATAGATCGTCGTCAACAGTATGATGAGTGTCTGAACAAAGCAGCATCAGAGTTCCCTGAAATTAAAAACAAACTGCTTACTGTGCAAGCCGAGAAAGTAAAGTTAATTGATGAGGTTTGTAAAATATGAGTCGAAGTAGAGCTAACAAAAAAAAAAGAGATGATCTCTATGGTATTTTGCTTATAACATTTGCAATCATGGTGTTCGTCGCTGGCTTTTTCTTTTTTATAGATGTAAGTAAGAACCAAGTTCTAAGAGATGAAAAGGACAATTGCCGTATTGATGGTTTTATAGCTAAAGAGAGCGTATTACTTGTAGATACAACTGATTCAGTTAATCCTACGCAATACCAAGCAATTAAAAATAAACTTGAACTTATTTTGGATAATTCAATAGTTGATGAGAGAGTAACCGTCTATACAATCACTGAAGACCCAACAAAAATCTCGCCACTTATAGTTACGTGTAACCCAGGTGACGGCGCAGATAGAAGTGAATGGACTTCAAACAAACGGCGCTTGAAACTTAATTGGGACAAAAAATTCAAAGAAAAACTTGAATCAGCTGTGACTGGAATATTGGAAGCAGAACTAACAAAGCAATCACCTATTTTGGATGCAATCAAAGCGGTAGGAGTATATTCCTTTTCCTCATCAAAAGCTGAATTTAAACAATTAGTTATCGTTTCCGACTTGTTACATCACACGGCTGAATTATCACACTACAGACAGCCAAAGCTTACGTATAGTTCAGTTGAGAATAGTCCCTACATGGGGTCTGTATTAGCAAATCTAAATGGTGCAGAAATTGAAATACTCTATTTAACGAGACAAAAAGACTACATCCGCCAAGGTCGTACTCATCTTTTGTTTTGGGAAAAGTATTTTGAAAAGAGCAACGCTGTAGTAATCAAAATTAGTAATGTAAATTAAGGTATGTCTATGGACAGCAAAGGTAAAATATCGGGATTTCAGTCATCAATCATAAACCGTACATCTCTTAAGCAGTCATTTGTTATCGCTGTTATTTTAGGCTCGTTTTTTACACTTGTCGGTGCAAAGCTAAATTCTAATTTTATGGGTTTCTTTTTACCTGTAGTAGTGATTTGTTTATACTGTTTTATTGTTGTGAAGGGGTCATTAGATGTGCCAAGAGTTGTCGCTGGTGACAGTTGCTACTATTTGGGATTTATTTTCACTCTTGTATCTTTGATAGCATCACTTTGGCTAATTTCAGATGCTCCAGAACATGGGCAGGTCAATTTTAGCCAAATTGTCTCATCATTTGGCGTCGCATTGGTCACTACAGTAATAGGGTTAATTATGCGTTTGATAATTACTACTTTTGATGTGGAAACTAAGCAACGCCAAGAGCAAATTGAACGAGACATTGAACAGTCATTGGAAACATTTAAAGGACAGATTGATGTGCTCGTTAGTATTGTCACCTCGAGTGTTATTAAGGTTAGCTCACAAACTGAGCAGACAATTATTGATACCCTGAAACAATATGAGATAGTGAATCAAAATATCTTACTGAAATTGGAAACAAACTTTGATGACGCTCAACATAAGTTTGCAGTTGCTATCGATAAATTATCAGAAAAAGTTAATGACATTGAAGTTTCCGAAGATGTCATAACAAAACCTGTGTTAGCTTCGATGAAAAATTTAACTGATAATCTTGCCATTTTCAGTAAAAGCTTTACTAAAGGTGCTTTGCAATTACAAGGTAACAATGAAAAACTTGCTACTCATATTGCAAGTAGTACAGATATTATCAATCTTCACATTAATGCTTTTGAAACTAAACTCAGTGCAGTAATTACTGAGCAAGCTAGTCAATATCATCATGTATTGTCTGAAATCGGCGATGCTGTGTTAGCTAATTTTGTCGATATCAAGGATATTAAGTTCGAGGCCGAAAAAAATATATCATCAAAAGCTGAAAAGCTATCTGAGCAATTTGAAGCACTGTCAACGGCTATTGATAAAACAGTACCTACTCTAACATTATCTCTAACTACGCTAGTTGATGAAACGTCAACAATTCATAATCAATTATCAGGGACACCACAAATCATTCAGACTTATATTGATGGTTTGAGCGAGCTTTCTGAGAAATTCAAATCAGTTACATCAGAGCTTCCTCACTTGAATGACATTAATGAAAAACTTTCAGACTTTGAAAAGCTATTGGAAGTCTCAGGAAAACGAACCATAGAAACATATAGACGTTTTGATGAGACCGCATCAGCTACTGAAGAGTATACAAGTCAAATTGCTAAGGATATTGCAACGGTTTACACTAGCCTTGCACAAGAAATTCAGAAGCTTAGAGGCAGTACAGTGTGAGACTAACAGATACTAACAAGAACAAGAGTTCAATTTTAGATACATCTCTAACCGAGCTCGCATTTATTTTCTTTTTTATCCTGCTATTAGTATCAGTTTGGAAACTGAATGAACAGGAAATAAAGCTGTCAAAACTTGAAATCTCAAACCAAGAGCAAAAAAGTCTAAATGAAAAGAATCAAAAAATTAGCGAACTTGTAGAAAAATTAAAAGAAAAATATGGAGAGGATAATTTTGATGAGTATTTTACAGAAATAAATAAACTACAGGAAAGCGTAAAAAGAGCTAACGAGCTTGAGATCGAGCTTAAAGATAAAACATCTCAACTGGCCTTCTTAGAAAATAAATTTTCTGAGATATTTAATATTAATGATAAAAACAAAATTATCGAAAAATTAAAAGAAAGTGCTGAGCTCAATAAGTTGATTAAAGATGCGTTACCAAACGTGACCAATACAAGTAAAGCACTGAAGCAGATTCTACTCGAACATAATGATGTCGTTGGTCAGAATAATAATTTGCGACAGCAAATTGTTAAATTAGGAAACGGGCTTGTTCATCCACCTTGTTGGGCGGATGCAAAAAGTGGAGCCATCGAATTTATTTACGACATTACAATTTTTGAAGATGGTGTAACATTTTCAAGAGGTTGGCCTGACTCAAGGAATGAGCAGGCTTTGACTGATCCTTCAATTGTTTCAGTTATTGGCACATATAAAAACAATAATGAGCATCTTGCAAAAACAAAGTCTATTTTTGATGATTCGGTGAGAAAAGGATGTCGACATTTTGTACGGATATCAGATAAAGCAATATCGAAGGACGCGTTTAAAAAACAACTATTTGCTATTGAAACTCACTTTTACAAACTATTGACAGAGGTTAAGTATGGAAAGTGAAAAGGAACAATTAATTCATTCTCGAAATTTATTTCTTGGGGAATTCATTAAGATTAAAGTCTTTATTGATGAAAACTATTTACATAGAAATATTGAAAATAGTGCTGGATTTATAACATCGATAAAACGAATGCTTGGTTTTAAAAGCACAAGAAAATAGAATTATATGAAAAGTTGTTTTACTTTTTAAAAGGATAAAGTATGAGTAAGCTTATTTTTATTCTGCTAAGTATTTTCATTGTCACGAAGTCTAATGCTGGAACACAAGAATCTGTTACTGTTTCTACATTAATAAGTATTTATGATGGTGACAGCTTTACTGTCAATGTTGATGAATGGCCACCAATATTGGGCCAAAAAATTACAATTAGAATTAAGGGTGTAGATACTCCAGAGCTTCGGGGGAAATGTAAAAAAGAAGTAGAAATGGCAAGGTTAGCAAAACAGTTTACTGTTTCTAAACTCCGAGAGTCTAAAACTATTCGCCTTACTGGTATTGAACGAGATAAATATTTCAGGATTTTGGCTGACGTTAGTTTAGACGGTATAGACTTAGGACGTTTACTGTTAGAAGCTAAGCTTGCTGTTCCTTATACTGGAGCTAAAAAGCTTGAATGGTGCAATATTTTGTAATTTCCATATTTTCATACAGTCCCTTGTAAATAACATGTTAATTTTTGTCAAAATAAAAAATCACGGTTTATGTGACGTAGTATTGCTTAATTCTTGTATGAAGTACGTAGATAAGCACAGCTAACCTAACATCAGAACCGACTCTATACGATTTATCTCTGTATAGTCGGTGAATTGATAAATGATCTCGCGGCGAATAGTCATATCCATTCGTTCTGAAGTTGTAAAATCCATGGCTATAAGCTCACTGTTGGCATTTCCCCAATAGTTAATGCCCTACTAATGTATATCTTCCCATTGGGATAAGTGATTTTGTAAATTACTTTGGTTTCTTTAATCGGTTGAATCATCATCTTTCTCGAAGAGTTGTAATTACTTTATCTATAGTGATACTTCCCTTTGGGTGGATTTTGGTGCGCAATCTCCGGCTTTTTAATAACACTCAGATGATCATTGCACTTAGGGCAGAGGTTGAGTAACGAGCTGCCTTCAAAGTCTAATTTACAGAATACGCAGCGATACATCTCGACTGTTCTTTGGTCGAGCTTAGCTATTTGCTCTTTAATCCGGTCTCTTGTGGTCTTGGGTTCATCATGCTGCTTTCTACTTTGTTGGTGCTCAAGCCACTCCTTTCGCCTTGGGTTGTAGATCCAATGCTTTCCCTTGATAGCTGTTTCTAGCCATTCATGGAGCAGCTGTGTCGATGATTTTATCTTATGTGATTCACTGAATAATTTCGAGAAATGGATTAATTCAAGACAGAGTACCGCTGTACGATGATCCCCACTCAAATTATTATATATCGGTGCGGGGCGCCCAGGGTGACTTATGTAAATGCATAACTTGCGGCCTGATACCATTAGGATTATGTCAAACATCACATCCTGCTCATAGCTATCAAGTGTTATGTTCTGGTGCTCAATGGTTATTTTCGCGCTTTTGGTAATGACATGCTTGTCGCCTTCGAAGTCTATCTCCAAAGGTGGCAACATCAACATGCCTGTCTCCTGCAACATCTGCTTGAGCATGTAGCGTACCGAGACAAAGAAGGAGAATTGGCAAGCCTCAATCTCTTCTTTACAGCCGCCTTTTGGATCATGAGAAAAGTGGGAGGCATAAACTTCACCCTGCCGAGCGATTAAAGAAATGCCACACGATGGACAAACACAATCACAAGCCTTGCCCCTTGTCGCGGCATCTGCATCGATATACACGCCATCACTACGAAGGCCAAAGGGGATTAAGTTCATGAAGTTACTTGCACAGTTTCAATCCTTCCTGAAGGATTGGGTTGATGTTCACACGGGTTACTCCACCCATTTTATCCTGCACTTGTTGAATAGTTTTGTTTTCCTGCTTTGCTATAGACTGCTGGTATTCCAACATCGAACTATCAACTTTCCATATAGGGGAAATATCGACATACCCCTTACTTATAGCAATACCGTTAACTGCATATTCTATATCATTGGCAATGAAAAATACCGCCTGCTCATAGCAAGCGATCTCTCCACTCTCAACTGTAAACGGCCAACTTTCACCATAACTGTATTGTTGAATTTCTTTAGCAGTTGCAGCTAAGCTCAGCGCTAAAATTGAGAAGGCTAGAATTGTTTTACACATGGTTACATCCATGATATCAGAGTGTTATGCCATCAATCTTACTTTATTAATCAGACCATACATAGAATCAAATGTCTATGGACAGTATAGTTTGATAGGTTCCATTAAAGTTTGTCACTTTTATCTCAGCCAGTTCACGTGACCGAGGTTATGTGGATAGATTATTGCTAACACGCCTTTATCCAAAAATGAGTTTTTTATTTTTGACTTTATAGAAATTTAGTTAGCACGGATTGCGATATCAATGTCTTTGGGGTGGCAGAGCAGTGCCTCTAACATAACCGCTTCAGTTTGAAGCCAAAAATCAATTTCAAATAGGCTAATTAGCAAAGGCATTCTGCCATGATAGGCTTTGCACTTTTCTGTGGGCTCAGTCGTTAATGTAACTAGCTGGGTAAACTCTGCGTTTGGATAGCATATTCCGGCCATGTAAAGAGGCTCTCCTTTATCATGACTAAACAGATATTTCTGTTTTTGTTTTTTACCTTCCTCGCGCCATTCATACCAACCAGAGCAGGGCACAACGCAGCGGTGGCTCGTAAATGCGGAAGCAAACGTTTTCTTTTCTCGCACGGTTTCAGCCTGTGCATTGATCAATAACTTTTTCGACCAAGCAGGCTTTATTCCCCAGCTACAATCTAGCAGCTGAAGCTGGCTATCGGCCATTATAATCACCGACACTTGTTCGGTAGGGCGCAAATCAAGGTTAGTTTGCGGATTAAATGGCACACCCAGTTGAAGGGATACCGTATTAGCGAGAAAACTATCAATGCTTATGCGTCCGCACATTAGGCCAATTCCTCAATATTTTTATCTTTATACAATAGACTAAGTGAAAAAAATCAGTATGTGCGCCACAAAAGTCTAGTCTGTACCTCTCACGAATTAAGCCGCCATGAACAGTTAGTTCTCTGTCTGCTGTAAAACAAATATCTATTTTTATTAGTGGGTTATAGCTTGGAAAATGTAGTCAATTGAGTATTAGTGAAGATAGACATCAGAACAAGCTCAATGAAAAGTGGGTCATCTTGATTGATTTTGCATTTTTGACCCGCTGTTACTACATTTCAACGTAGCTGAACAGGTTGTTTATTTGCAAAGGAAAGCAGAACCATGATCTTCAGACCAGTGCGGGTGTTTGTCACAACATTACTTTTAACCACTTTTAGCTTCTTAATCTTGTTTCTGGTGCAGTTGTCGGAACCTACCTGTGTTGATGATTTATCTGAACTAAAAGATATCGTTGCAAAGATACACCAGACGGGTGACACCACCGCGGTGAATTTTGATGTGGGGTTTGATAAAGAAAAGAACCAATGGTGTTACATCGAAACATCACAATAATTCTTGCCAGTTATCTAACAACGCCTATAATTACTGTATATAAAAACAGTGGTGTTAACTATGCGTATTATCCCCATCTATGCCAGTGCCGGTATTACTGGCTTCGAAAGCCCTGCAGCTGAATATAGTCAGTTGGGTCTGAGCCTTGATGAGCTGTTAGTTGTGCATCCTAGTGCGACCTTTATTGGTATCGCAAAAGGTGACTCAATGCAGGGCGTGGGCATTTTTTATGGCGATTTACTGATTGTTGACCGCCAGGAAACCGCACGTCATGGTGATGTGATTGTTGCCAATTTCAACGGTGAATTTGTATGTAAAATCCTCGATAAAACGCATCGCATGCTACTGTCGTCGAATGAACAGCACCAACCTCAGCCTATTCACGACTACGATAACTTTACCATTGAAGGTGTTGTTATTCGTTCTGTTCGTTGCCATCGCCAAAGTCCATTATTAGCGGACATCTGATGTTTGCCTTGGTTGACGCCAACAGTTTCTATTGCAGCGCCGAGCAGGTATTTAGACCTGATTGGCGTGGTAAGCCAATGATTGTGTTGAGCAACAATGATGGCTGTATTGTTGCGGCAAACAAGCAAGCGAAAGAACGCGGTGTGCCTAAGTTTGCGCCATACTTTCAGGTCAAAGACCTGTGTACGAAATTAGGTGTCATTGTTTGTTCAAGTAACTATGAACTCTATGCTGATTTATCTGCAAAGATGATGAATATCATTGGCCGATTTGCACCAGAGCAGCATGTCTATTCCATTGATGAAAGCTTTCTCTCCTTTAAAAATTGTTACCCCGCCATTAAGTGCTTACAAACCCAAGGTCAGTTGATTCGAAAAGCGGTTTGGAAAGAAACACGTTTACCGGTTTGTGTCGGCATAGGCTCAACACTCACACTGGCTAAAGCAGCCAATCACGCGGCAAAGAAGTTACCTGGTTATCAGGGTGTGTGTGTTATCGATAATGAACAAGACAGAATTTCAATTTTACAATCAATGAATGTGAATGATGTCTGGGGCATTGGGCGTAGGATAAGCAAAAAACTTGAATTGATGAACGTCAATACCGCCTATGACTTAGCCAAAATCCCTGCAGGTTTAGCTCGGAAGCAATTTAGTATTGAAATAGAACGCACTGTGCGTGAACTTAATGGGCAAGCGTGCAAAGTGTGGGACGAGGCGAGGGCGGATAAGAAGCAAATATTCTCAACTCGTAGTGTGGGCGAGCGTATTACCGAGTATGAGGATTTACTCCAAGCCTTAAGTAAACATGTGGCGATTGCCGCAGCGAAAGCGCGTAAGCAAGGTTCTAGCTGTAAAACTATGTTGTTGTTTGCCAGCAATTCCCCCTACGATGAACGCCCAACAGGCTTTAAGACCTTAGTGCACTTTGCTTGTGCCACCGATTGCAGCATTGAACTTACTCAAGGTATGACACAAGCAGCATCTCAACTTTTCCGTGCAGGCGTACGTTATTATAAAGTCGGCGTGGGCCTGATTGATTTGGTCAGCACCCAGCATGGCCAGTTAGATTTATTCAATGTCTCAAAAGCCAAGCCCGAGTTAATGAAGACTCTTGATGTCATCAATCAACGTTATGGCACAGACTCCTTATTCATTGCCGCTCAGGGTATCGAGCAAAAATGGGCCATGCGCCGAGACCTGCTCACGCCACAATACACTACCAAGTGGAATTGTTTGCCCGAAATAAAGTGTTGAATAGAAGGACTAACACGTTTATGCCCCATTATCAGTTAGACCAAATACACTACAGTTTTGAGTTTCAAATCTGTCACAATTTCCTAAATTGCATATCTATTCAACTCATTGACCTCAATCTCAAGCTAAAATAAATAAGGACATTTCTAAAGTCATTTAGGGGTCAGTTATGTGGACGAAAAAAGGCCATCGAACTGGGCAGAAAAAGCCCTTTAAGCTCGAGGATATCTGGCGTATCCGCACTAGACTCGAAATCGAAGGTAATATCAT
>NZ_JAKKRO010000039.1:0-48895 GCF_025654235.1 Shewanella sp. SM32
CAGTCAGACTGATCTACTAAAAACCTTAGCTCGCCATAGGCTCATAATGAAGCCGCAAGGATGATAAGGACAGTAGAAGCAGATATCCATCAGGGCCAGAGGCATACCTCAATAACAGGCCGAATATATGGGTGCAATGAACTCTTCTCAAAATTGATATCGAATGTCTTGCAAACCGGATGGGTCCATATATGGCGTGAATGCCATTTATGCAGGAGCAATAAATGGCCTTGCCTAAAGTGCGTTAAACTCCCGCTGAATTCTGCATCTTCAGGTTGTTTGGGTATAAGGACACGGATTAGGTGTTTGAGTGTGATGAGTTTGCCAGAGAATCACCCTAAGCATGGCATCCTAAGGCTCAAGCCCTTATAATATGCAGCCAAAATCGGTCAATGACTCAGAATACAGGAATCTCGCATGCGTCCAAGTAACAGAACGCCAGCACAAACTCGTCCCATCACTATCACTCGCCAGTTTACGGCCCATGCCGAAGGTTCTGTGTTAGTGGAATTTGGCGAAACCAAAGTGCTTTGTACCGCCAGTTTTACTGAAGGTGTGCCACGTTTCCTTAAAGGTCAGGGTCAAGGCTGGGTGACGGCGGAATACGGCATGTTGCCACGTTCGACCCATAGCCGTATGGATCGTGAAGCCGCTCGCGGTAAGCAATCTGGCCGTACGCAAGAAATTCAACGTCTTATCGGTCGTGCCCTACGCGCCTGTGTGGATATGAAAGCCCTAGGCGAAAACACTATCGTGATCGACTGTGATGTGATCCAAGCTGACGGTGGCACACGCACTGCCTCTATCACTGGCGCCTGTGTGGCCTTAGTGGATGCGTTGAACTGGGCGCGTGGTAAAGGCATCATTAAATCTAACCCGCTGAAATTCCTTATCGCTGCTGTCAGCGTAGGTATTTACAAGGGTGAAGCGATAAGCGATCTAGAATATATCGAAGACAGCGCCGCTGAAACTGACATGAACGTCGTGATGACAGAAACGGGTAAGATCATCGAAATTCAAGGCACCGCCGAAGGCGAGCCATTCAGCCACGAAGAATTACTCGAACTGTTGGCATTGGCGAAGAACAGCATTCGTGAAATCGTCGATGTGCAGAAAGCCGCACTGAACTAATATTGTGGTGATGAAAAAGCCCCGTCATGTTATAGAGTGCGGGGCTTTTTATTAACTGCAACTTTTTATTTGCAGCAAGATGCTAGTGTTAGACAAGCCCTGTACCGAATTAAATGTTACCCAATAAAACATTACCTAATAAAAACCAATAAAATACAAAGTCGTAAGGAGATATTGTGAAAGCTTATCAACGTGAGTTTATTGAATTTGCCCTAGAACGTCAGGTGTTGCGATTTGGCGAATTTACCCTTAAATCGGGCCGTATCAGTCCTTATTTCTTCAATGCGGGTTTGTTCAATACTGGCCGTGACTTAGCGCGTTTAGGTCGTTTTTATGCCGCTGCGTTAGTGGACTCTGGCATTGATTACGACTTGCTGTTTGGCCCTGCTTACAAAGGTATTCCGATTGCTACGACTACGGCCGTTGCCCTGTGTGAGCATCACGATATTGACATTCCTTACTGCTTTAATCGCAAAGAGAAAAAAGATCACGGTGAAGGTGGCAGCTTAGTCGGTAGCGAGCTGAAAGGCCGCGTGATGCTCGTCGATGACGTGATCACTGCGGGTACTGCGATTCGTGAGTCGATGGAAATCATCGAAGCCCATAAGGCACAATTAGCGGGTGTGTTGATTGCTTTAGACAGGCAAGAGAAAGGCAAGGGCGAGTTATCGGCCATCCAAGAAGTTGAGCGTGATTTTGGCTGCGGAATAGTAGCAATTATTAAACTCGCCGACCTAATCAGTTATCTGTCTGAAAAGCCTGGAATGGAAGTGCAACTTGCCGCCGTGAGTCAATATCGCGAGCAATATGGCATTTAAGTCTAGTGTTTGACGGCTGGTATTGATCAAGCGGCTATCGCAGGCTTGGTGAAATCAGTTAATCAGCCAGCATTGATCTTAGCTAGGTTGAGAAGGGGTTGATTGAGTGGGTATAAAAACAAAAAACGCTGCGATTCTTTATAGAAGGAATCGCAGCGTTTTTTATTGAGCTGTATTGGTTGCTATTGATTTCGACACGTTTTAAATAGCGTTAAGTTTCAATACATTTATTTAGACTGGTGCAAAAATTCGGCGCGGGTCGCAGGGTTAGATTTGAAAATACCGCCCAGCGCTGTGGTAGTGGTCGAACTGGTGGAGTCCATCACGCCACGGGATTTTACGCAGTAATGCACGGCATCCATTTTAACGGCAACGTCTTTGGTTTCGAGCAAGGTTTGTAGCGCGACTAACACTTGCTGAGTCAAACGCTCTTGCACTTGTGGACGTTGGGCAAAGAAACGCACAATACGGTTAATCTTTGATAAACCAATGATTTTTTTGCGTGGTAGATAAGCTATGGTCGCAGTGCCATCGATAGTCACTAAATGATGTTCGCAGGTGCTGGTAAGGCTAATGTCTTGCACTCGCACCATTTCATCGAAGCCCATCTTATTGTCGATAACCGTGATCTTAGGGAAGTTCGCATAATCTAAGCCGGAGAAGATTTCATCGACGTACATTTTAGCAATGCGGCGCGGCGTATCGGCAAGGCTATCATCTGACAGATCCAATGACATTAATGTCAGGATTTCTTTCATATGATGTTCAATCTTGTCTTTACGTTCTTCACTGCTGTAAACGCTTGGGAGCATTGGGGTTTCAAGTCCACGTTCTAATAACGCGGCTTGTACTTTTACTGCTGCTTCACTTAATGCCATCTTATCCTCCACTACGTCGTAGCGGCTATAACAGAAAACCTATGCTGATCATCGCGTGGTACTTGGGCTGTTCAGCATCAGATACAAATTATTGCTATTCTCGCTAGGGCAAGAATAGGGGGAGGAGGATAGCGCGAATTGCAGACAATTCATACCGAAAAACGCGCATAGGCCACATGAAAAAGCCGATAGTCCTTATCGGATATCGGCTTTAAATCTGCCACTGCCAATCGAGTTTAGCCTAGCAGTGTCGGCAAGTTTGAGTCAATTCTAAAGTTTCAGATTGGTTTTTAGGAAACTGAGCATTTGTTCATAGTATTTCGCTCTATGCTCATCGTTATAAAAACCGTGGCCTTCATTGTCCATCACCAGTTTTTGGTAAGGATAATTGTGAGCTTTTAGGCCTTTTTCGAGGGATTCGAGTTGTTCAATTGGCGCTCGCTCATCTTCACCACCATGCACCAATAGTATGTTTGCTTTGAGTTTATCGACGTTTTCAGAAGGAGACATTGCTTTAAGTACCGCTTTATCTTGGCCAAGCACATCCTTGAGATAGCTAGTACCAGAACGGCTGTTGGCGACATCGCCTTCATTAAACATCAATTCAAGATCATATACGCCAGCTACACCTATGGCGCATTTAAACATATCTGGCGCAAGCACAGCACTCTGCAAGGCGCTGTACCCACCAAAACTGCCGCCAACAATACAGATGCGTTCCTTATCGGCAAAACCTTGGTCAATAACGTACTGGGTTGCGTCGATAATGTCATGCTGAATATCTGAGCCCCATTTTTGATAGCCAGCGCGTTCAAATTGATCGCCATATCCGCCTGAACCACGGAAGTTGACCTGTAAAACGGCTATGCCTTGGCTTGCTAGATATTGGTTTTGTGGGTCAAAGCCCCACCAGTCACGGATACCGTGTGGACCACCGTGTGGATTGACGACTAAGGGTAGGTTTTTAGCTTCTTTACCAAAGGGGAGCGTTAGATATCCATGGAGTTGTTTACCATCACGGCTGGTGAAACTGATGGGTTTAACATCAGCCATTTGCTCTGGGTTGAGCCATTTTTTAGCGGCGGCTAGATATTCAAGTTTTAGTGTTTTCGTATCAAATATGTAGTAATCGCCAGGGTTTCGATCGTTAAACGCAAGTACAACGAGTTTTTCTGCATCTCGGGTTTCGCTAACAATTCGTACTTGATGGCCGGGGAGAGCACCAAGCAGATCTTTTAGTAATTTAGCGTGCGAATCCTCATTATCGACAAAGGCATAACTTGGGTAACCATTTTCAAACTCGACGGCGTAAAGTTGTTTATTGGTGCCGTTAATCCAAAAGTTGCTAGGGTCAACGTTTTCATCCTGAATGATTTCAGTTTTATCGCCCGTTTCGAGATTAATTTTGTAAACCCCTAAGGTTTCACCTTGGGATCGACCGGCGGCATAAATCGTATTTTTATCATCGGCAAAGGAGAGTGGTTTAAAATCAGCAAGACCTAGATTTAGTTTATCGGTATTTACCCAGTTACCGTCTTTGCGGTAGAACACTTTAGTAATGTTTTTATTGTCCTCACCGGCAACGAAGCGGACTTCACCTTGATGGTCTGTCATAAAACGGGCTCGGCCGATAGGTGAGCCTGTGATGCGTTTACGTGTGCCATTGAACAAGTCTACGCGATAGACATCTTGTGATAGTTCAAAGTCAAGATTGATCCTATCATTCCATGGAATAGCATTAACTAACATGTAGCGTTCATCATCTGGCAGAGGATCGAGGATAAACGCGCTCGCCCGCATAGGGGTATTTTTCTTGATATTTGAACCTGTTTGTTGCTCGCCACTCTCGAAGCCGAATAAATACGCTTTTCGTGAACCATCGGCATTTACCGCCATCAATTCACCGTAGTAGATAGGTGTGTCTTGCCAGCCTTTTAGGTATTCTTTTGCCAGTACCAGTCGCTCACTGTTGGCCCATTCATAGTCGCCGACTTGAGCATTATCGGGAAAACGTATCGCATTGAGGAGTTTTTTGGTTTGGGTATCTAAGACTAAGAGAACGTTTTTACCTTCGACACTTGTGATAGCGCTTAAGTATTTACCAGTAGGCGATATTTTTACATCCGAGTACTCATCACCTTTGCTGAATAACTGTGCTTGCGATAACGCATTCGCGTTGGAGCTATTGGCTGCAAAGGTGGATATTGGAAGTATTGGTAAGCAAAGTGTCGCCAACATGGCTAATCGGAAGAGTTTCATCTGACATCCTTGTAAAATCATTGTGTTTTTTGTTCTTAAAATGTTTTTCGAGGATAAAACAAAAGATGGGGCGAAACAAGGAAGGAATATCGAAAATAAAGGACGATAGTTACCGTCCTTTATGTTGAAAAATCATTAGCTTTGTAAAAGTTGGTGCTGGATAAAACGCCACTGTTCATCGAAGTGTGTCGTCGGTTTGAGTTTGAATTCACTTCGTACAAATTGAGCGATTCGGCCTTCGGCAAAGGCTAACAGTAAATTGGCTAATATGGCTTCGTCTAAGTTGAAGCCTTTACCTTCTCGCAGGGTTTTTTCCCGTAAAATTTGCTTTAACTGGGTTTCAATTTTGGCAAATAAGTTACCAATACGGCTTCGCAGGCGTTCATTTTCACCGAGTAGAGCATCACCGTTGAGAACGCGGGAAATTCCTGGGTTACGCTCGGCAAAGATCAGCAGCAGTTGCAGTACCAACTGGCAGCGCTTCATGGTGTCTTTTTCGTCATCCATGATTAAATTGATGCGCGACAATAACGACTCTTCGATAAATTCGATTAGGCCTTCGAACATCCGCGCTTTACTCGGGAAGTGGCGATACAGTGCGGCTTCCGATACACCGACTTCTGAGGCCAGTTTCGCTGTGGTGATCCTTTGTCCTGGGTTGGTTTCTAGCATCTGCGCTAGACATTGCAGAATGTGTTCACGACGATTAATTTTTGGGCTTACAGCCATTGCAGTATCCTTGGCTCAATAACGACTTAGGGGATTATTTAGTGCCTGAATGGCCAAATCCGCCTTCACCACGGTCTGAGCTGTCGAACTCATCAACGAGTTTGAATTGTGCTTGTACCACAGGAACAAACACCAGTTGCGCGAGACGATCGCCCATTTCTAAGGTGAATGGACTGTCACCACGATTCCAACAAGATACCATTAAGGGGCCTTGGTAATCTGAATCTATGAGTCCGACTAGATTCCCCAGTACGATACCGTGTTTATGGCCAAGGCCTGAGCGCGGTAAAATCACCGCTGCAAGTCCTGGGTCGGCCACATGAATGGCAATCCCCGTGGGAATGAGCACTGTTTCACCCGGTGCTATGGTTAAAGCCGTGTCTATCATGGCGCGAAGATCCATGCCTGCACTGCCTGCGGTGGCGTAAGCGGGCAAGGGAAATTCTGAGCCGATACGGGAGTCGAGAATTTTTAATTCAATCGGTGTTTTCATGTATTTGTTTTTTCTTTCACTATCAACGAAAGTAATTGCCGTGCCAACGTGAGTTTGTCAGTAGCAGGCAAATCTTGACTGCCGTGCGGCCAGAAAACACGCAGGGCATTAGCATCGGCATTAAAGCCTAGGCCAGCAATGGAAACGTCGTTTGCGGCGATCATGTTCAAGTTTTTACGTTTGAGCTTATCACGCGCATAGGCTTCTACATCATGGGTTTCGGCGGCAAATCCCACCACAAAAGGACGGTTAGGTAAGCTCGCAACCGTGGCTAAGATATCAGGATTCCTCACCAGCGCAAGTTGCATTTCTTCGGTCGATTTTTTGATCTTACAGGTAGCAATATCGCTAATGCGGTAGTCTGCAACGGCGGCGCAGCCAATAAAAATATCTTTTTTATCAACGTTATCCATAACAGCATCGAGCATATTTTGCGCCGATTCAACATCAATGCGTGTCACGCCTTCTGGGGTGCTTAGATTTACTGGGCCTGAGACTAAGGTGACTGTTGCCCCCATATCTGCCGCGGCTTTGGCCAGTGCAAAGCCCATTTTTCCAGAACTGTGATTTGAAATGTATCTGACGGGATCAATTGCTTCACGGGTTGGTCCGGCGGTAATCAGCACCGACTGTCCTGCGAGTGGCTTAAATTCAACGGCGTCAGGCGTGGCAAAAAATTGTGTAGCCAGTTCCGCTATGTCTAATGGCTCTAACATACGACCAGGACCCACTTCACCACAGGCCTGACTGCCACTGGCGGGTCCCCAAAGTGTAAAACCACGTGATGCTAGGCTAGTTAAATTAGCTTGAGTTGCCAGATTACGGTACATCTGTTGGTTCATTGCTGGACACAGGGCAATTGGCGCCTCAGTGGCAAGACACGTGGTGGTGATTAGCTCATCGGCCATGCCTGCATTAATCCGCGCCAATAGGTTTGCGGTTGCAGGGGCGATGATGACGAGATCTGCCCAACGAGCGAGTTCTATATGACCCATGGCTGCTTCTGCTGCGGGGTCGAGCAAGCTAGATGCCACTGGATGTCCAGACAACGCTTGCAGCGTCAGAGGCGTGATAAATTCCATCGCACTTTGGCTCATCACCACGCGCACATCAAAACCACGCTCTTTCAAGCGACGTACTAAATCAGCACTTTTATAGGCCGCAATACCGCCGCCAATGCCCAGCAGGACGTTTTTATTTGTCAGACTCACAGACATCATCCGAGATAGAAATAATGCCGGCAACAATATCACAAAGCGGTGAATTTTAGTGACTATCCCAGTTCAAAAAATCTCGTCCATACTCAGTAAAGTGAAAATATGTGAGATGACAGGGAGGTCGCATGGGGATTAAAGATTGGCCTGAGGGCGAAGGTCCCAGAGATAAACTGTTACAAAAAGGAGCTGCGCATCTCTCGGATGCTGAATTACTGGCAGTATTGCTGCGTAACGGTTTAGCTGGATTAAACGCGGTTGACCTTGCTAGGTCGCTTATTTGCGAGTTTGGCGGCCTCAGAAACCTGCTCTGTGCCCCAAGAAATCAGGTGTGTCGACTTCCGGGCGTAGGACCTGTAAAATACGCCCAGCTTCAAGCTGCGGCCGAATTAGCGCGGCGTGTAGCGCAGGAAAATCTGCAAAGAGGTCAGGTTTTGACAAATCCCGATTTAACTCGGGACTATTTAATGCGACAATTGGCCGATCGCTCCTATGAAGTGTTCGCAGTTTTACTGCTGGATAGCCAGCATAGAGTGATTCAATTTGTCGAATTATTCCGCGGCACAATAGACTCAGCCTCAGTATATCCACGTGAAGTGGTGAGCTTAGTGCTGGAGAAAAAGGCCGCAGCAGTTATAGTTTGTCATAATCATCCGTCTGGTATTGCCGAGCCCAGTCAGGCTGACCGACGAATAACTGAGCGATTAAAAAATGCGTTAGCAACCATAGACGTATCCTTGTTGGACCATATGGTTGTAGGTGATCGAGAGATAGTTTCTTTTGCAGAACGAGGCTGGATTAATTAATCTAACACTTGATCTTCACTCTGTGATCGTGTATAAAATGCGCCCTCTTTGTGCCTCGGGCGACGGCCATACGAGGCACATTAATGCTCGAGCGTTAAAATTGTTTTTGGAGAAGATTGACATGTCAAGAGTATGCCAAGTTACTGGCAAGAAGCCGATGGTTGGTAACAACCGTTCGCATGCAAAAAACGCGACCCGTCGTCGTTTTTTACCTAACCTACAAAACCACCGTTTTTGGTTAGAAGAAGAAAAGCGTTTCGTACAGTTACGTGTATCTACTAAAGGTATCCGTCTGATCGACAAAAAAGGTATCGAAGTTGTTGTTGCTGAACTTCGTGCCCGTGGCGAGAAGGTATAATAGATCATGGCTAAAGCTAAAGGTAATCGTGAGAAGATCAAATTAGTTTCTACAGCTAAGACTGGTCACTTCTACACAACTGAAAAAAACAAGCGTAACATGCCTGAAAAAATGGAAATCAAAAAATTTGATCCAGTTATTCGTCAGCACGTTATCTACAAAGAAGCCAAAATCAAGTAATCCTTGGTTAGTGTTTCGAGAAAAGCCCCTTATTTAAGGGGCTTTTTTTTGCATTTTTTTAGTGGCTAGTCATCAAGTTGAGATAATTGCCTCGCAAACTGATGCCGCTGAATCATCCCCTGTGAAGTTAAAAAAGTGTGAACACTTACTGAAAATATAAAATAGTGCAGTTCTAAGCACTTTAAATCATCAAATCTGCACTTTAGTGAGAATAAATTCTTTATATGTGAATTAAAATGCAATACCATACGCGAAAGTTAGCGATTCATTCCTGGTGTGTCATAGTGACGCTGCCAGCTCAAAAATGAGGTGTAAATAACGCGTGCGTACCACTGAACTGGTTGATGGATTTCGTCATTCTGCCCCCTATGTTAATGCCCACAGAGGTAAAACTTTTGTGGTCATGCTGGGTGGTGAAGCTTTGGCTCAAAATCAATTCCGCGCCATCTTAAATGATGTCGCCCTGCTGCACAGTTTAGGGATCAAAGTGGTGTTGGTATATGGCGCTAGGCCGCAGATTGATGCTGCATTAGCCGCCAACGGTATTGCGCCTGCCTACCACGACGGTGTGCGTATCACGGATGAAGATTCGCTCAAAGTGATTAAGCAAGTTGCGGGTGCACTGCAATTTGATATCACAGCGCGTTTATCCATGAGTTTAAGTAATACGCCGATGCAAGGTGCGCAAATTAACTTAGTGAGCGGCAACTTTGTGATTGCTCAACCACTGGGTGTGGATAATGGTGTGGACTTTTGCCTGAGTGGCAAAGTGCGTCGTATTGATGTGCAAGGCTTAAAACGTCAGTTAGATAATCACTGCATCGTATTGATGGGGCCGATTGCGGCTTCGGTTACTGGTGAAAGTTTTAATCTCACCGCTGAGGAAATCGCGACTCAAGTGGCAATTAAGCTTAAAGCCGACAAGATGATCGGCTTTAGCTCACAGAACGGTATTCTCGATCGTAATGGCGATGTAATTGCCGAGTTGATGCCAAATGATGCGCAAAACATCATGAACAAGCTGGCCGAGCAAGGGTCTGCTTGTGTTGGCACTATGGCGTTTCTCAAAGCCAGTATCGATGCTTGCCGCAATGGCGTACCGCGTTGTCATTTAGTTAGCTACCTCGAAGATGGTGCCTTGTTGCAGGAACTGTTTTCTCGCGAAGGGATAGGCACACAAATCGTCACTGAGAGTGCTGAGCGTTTACGCTGTGCGTCAATCGCCGATATTGGCGGTGTGTTGAACCTTATCCGTCCATTGGAGGAACAAGGCATTCTGGTGCGTCGTAGTCGTGAGCAGCTTGAGATTGAAATCGAACAGTTCATGTTGATTGAACGTGATGGTTTAGTGATTGGTTGCGCTGCGCTCTATCCTTTTGAAGAGGACAATGCGGGTGAGTTTGCTTGTTTAGTGGTGCATCCCGATTATCGCGATGCCGACAGAGGGAGCTTACTGCTGAAGAACATTATCAATCAGGCTAGAAACCGTGGTTATTCACGCTTGTTTGCATTGACAACTCGGAGCATTCATTGGTTCCTCGAGCATGGTTTTGTGATTGAAGATGTTGAAGCACTGCCACAGAAGAAGAAGCAGTTGTATAACTATCAACGCCGCTCAAAAATTCTCGCGCTCGATCTTTAAGCCGTTCTAAATCAATCCAATCAATGCCAGCCTAGTACTCATATTAGCGCTGGCATTTTTATTGACATAATATGTCTTTATTGGCAGATTAAGACTTCACTGCACGGGAGATACTGCCAATGAGTCCTCAATTTTTTGAACTCGCCCCTTTAACCCAAACCTCTATCTTCAGTTTTATCGTCTTATTGCTCGGTTTAGCGGGTATCTTACTGATGTTATGGCTAAAAAATATGCCTAAGATAGCGAAGTCAGCGAGTTTAGGTATATTGCTGGTGATGATGGGCGGATTTTCTTGGGTCTTCTATCAATCGAATAGCGCCGAATTAGTGTTAACCGATACAGAGCTCACATTGGATGTTCCCTTCTATAAAGTGCAGTTATCCCGCGTGGATTTATTGCCCGCCGAGGCACGCATAGTCGATTTGCAACAAGAGGCAGATTTAACGCCGAGCTTTAAAACCAACGGTATAGGCATGCCAGGATTTCAATTGGGCTGGTTTAATCTACAGGGGAAAGGCAGGGCATTTTTGGCGATAACAGATAAATCGCAGTTAGTGTTAGTGCCAACGACTAAAGGCTACAGTTTATTACTGACAGTACCGCAAGGGAGTGAGTTTTTAGCACAGTTACAGAAGTAATCATCATATGTCATCACTTCTGCCACTGTGTTTATCGGCGTGATAATGCTCACGCCGTTTTGCGTTTATAGGCCATATCTAAGGTAAAGACGAGCAGCGCGCTCCAGATAAATCCGAAGGTCACGCCTTTTTCGGCATCGAAGGGCTCATTGAATAGACTCACCGCGAGGATAAACATAATACTCGGGCCAATATATTGGAAAAAGCCGAGCATAGACAATGGAATACGTACCGCTGCCCCTGCAAAACACAGCAAAGGAATGGTAGTCACTATCCCAGCCGCCATTAACATCAGATTCAATTGCCAATCATTAGTCAGCATGCTCGCTGTGGCTGTGTCTAAGGTTGCGACGAGATAAATCAGCGCTACCGGTAATAACACTGCGGTTTCGACCAATAATCCGGCCTTAGCATCCACATTGACCTTTTTTCGCAGTAGCGCATAGAAACCAAAGGTGCCCGCGAGTGCCAGTGAGACGATGGGAATTGAGCCAAAAGAGATTAACTGGATCAATACGCCAGCGCTGGCGAGTGAAACCGCAAACCATTGCAGTTTACGCAATCTTTCGCCTAGAAATAACATACCGAGTAAGACGTTGAGTAAAGGATTGATGAAGTAACCTAGGCTGGCATCGAGCATGTGATCGTTATTTACCGCCCAGATAAATAGTAGCCAGTTTCCCGCGATCAGTATGGAAGTAATGGTGAGAACCATCAACTGTTTAGGCTGTTTAAACAGTAAGCGTAAGCGAGAAAAACCGCCGATAAACTGTATAATGATCAGCATAAACACGAATGACCAAATCACTCGATGGAGCAAAATTTCGGTGGCGGAAACATGGTTGAGTAATTTGAAATATAAAGGCGCAAAACCCCACATACAGTAAGCACTGACGGCAAGTAGGATCCCTTTGCGGTATTCAAGATCTGGCATGAGACATCTTCGAAGAACAACAAGGTGGCGATTGTAGGTGTGTCTGACCGCTGACTCAAGGGCATCGCCGTGTTCTTTTCGTTACAGAATATCTCCGCAATAGATTGAATGGGCGATTAAAGTGAGTAACCATCCTGTTAATTAAGACGTTTACCTTAGTCAATTTTGAGCCCTAAGGCACTAATACACATCTAAATTTAACCACCTAACCCACCATATAAGTCCCTGTTCCAAAAGCGATATGCGTGCCTTGCTCATTATGTAGTTCCATGCGGCATACTGAAACTCGATTACCCGCACGAATGACGCTGCCCGTGCCCGTAAAGGTGAGGCCGCGTCCCGGCCGCAGATAATCGACGCGCATATCAATCGTCCCTAAAGTTTGGAGGCGTTGTTGTAATTCTTCAATCGTCCAATCTTCACGGCTTGCAACCAGTCCTGCAAATGCGGTGAGTCCGCCGACCACATCTAGTACTGTAGCTGTGACACCGCCGTGGAGGATCTGTTGATGGATATTGCCAATAAGTTCTGGTTTCATATTGATGACCACTTCGACACCGTCGACATCGTAGCGTTTAATATCGAGCCCGAGCAGATTATGAAAAGGGACATGTTGATCAAAGACTTCTGCCACTCGGCTTAATATCTCGGCTTGGATTGGGTTTGTCATGGTTTCTCATCCTTGTCACTGAGTGACGGTATTAGGCGTAATTGGATTTGTTATCAACACTTAGATTAACAAAGTGCGGCTTAGAGCAATTAATCTACAGTGAAGCGTGCGCAGAATGCAACTTAAGCTAGATTGAAGATAAATTGGCTATGGGCATTATGGTTAGTTGAGGGAGGGCGATCTTAGTCGATGACATTTATCCAGAATGGGTTTACGACAAGATGGCGCAAGACAGGAGCGGTTCAGTCCTTTAGAATAGGCCCCCTCACTTTTGACATAGAAGATCCATGGAAAAGCTCGTACTCGACACGCATGATGATCCGCTCTCGCAACGCCTCGCACAGGTGTTTGGTTACCGTGACTTTAGGGACGGTCAGCGGGAGGTGATAGAACGTGTCTGCGGCGGGCAAGATTGCTTAGTGATCATGCCAACGGGCGGCGGTAAGAGTCTGTGTTATCAGTTACCTGCCTTGATGATGAATGGCATCACTATTGTCGTCTCCCCATTGATTTCTTTGATGAAAGATCAAGTCGATAGCTTGTTGCAAACCGGTGTTGCTGCGGCTTATCTGAATTCCTCATTGCCGCGCGAGCAGAGTGCCGAAGTATTAAGGCAGCTACGCCACGGTGAGTTAAAACTGCTTTATGTGTCACCTGAACGTTTATTAACCGCTGATTTTATTGAGCGCATGCAGTCGCTCCAGCTCGCGATGTTTGCCATCGATGAGGCGCATTGTATCAGTCAGTGGGGTCATGATTTTCGCCCAGAATATGCGGCGCTCGGCCAGTTAAAGCAACTCTTCCCCTATGTGCCCATGATGGCGCTGACCGCAACAGCAGATCAGGCGACTCGGCAGAGTATTTGTGAGCGGCTCGGTATTGACCCATTCCGTTTACTTTCAAGTTTCGATCGGCCCAATATTCGCTATACAGTCGCCGAAAAGCTTAATGCAGCTAATCAGTTACGACATTTTTTAACGCAGCAGAATGGTACTAACGGCATTATTTATTGCAGCAGTCGTCGCCGTGTCGATGAAGTGGCTGACCGTTTATGCCTGCAAGGTTTTAATGCCAAGGCCTATCATGCGGGAATGACGCAGGAAGACCGTGGTGCAGTACAGGATAGTTTCCTTAAAGATCAAATTGATATTGTGGTTGCCACTGTGGCTTTCGGTATGGGGATTAATAAGTCTAATGTGCGCTTTGTAGTGCATTACGATATCCCGAAAAGTATCGAAGCCTATTATCAGGAAACGGGCCGAGCAGGACGTGATGGGCTCGATGCAGAAGCTTTTATGTTGTTCGATCCCGCCGATATTGGTCGGGTGCGACATTTGATTGAACAGTCCGAGCCAGGACCGCAGCAACAGGTCGAATTCCACAAACTTAATACTATGGCTGCCTTTGCTGAGGCGCAGACCTGTCGCCGCCAAGTGTTGCTGCATTACTTTGATGAGAGTGCATTAGAGCCCTGTGGTAACTGCGACATTTGCCTCGACCCGCCTAAGCGTTATAACGGCACCGAAGATGCGCAGAAGGTGCTGTCATGTATTTTCCGTTTAGGCCAGCGTTTTGGTATCAATCATTTAATTGAAGTGTTGCGCGGTTCGAAAGGCGCGCCGATAGTCGATCGAGGGCATGACAAACTCACGACTTGGGGGATTGGTAAAGACAAGAGCCATGAATATTGGTTGAGTGTGATCCGCCAACTCATTCATTTGGGACTGGCGAGTCAAGATGTGACTCGCGGTTCATCTATTACCCTAAACCCATCAGCACGACCTGTGCTCAAAGGGGAAGTGGCGCTAATGCTTGCTGAACCGCGTATTCAGTTAACAACCACAAAACGTAAGGCGAGTCAGTCTAAAGCACCGTTGAATTATGACCGTAAGTTGTTCGCACGGTTGAAGTTATTGCGTAGAACCATTGCCGAGCAGCAGGATGTGCCGCCGTATTTAGTCTTTAACGACGCTACCCTCGCAGAAATGGCAGCCATGATGCCAACGAGCGCGGGGGAAATGCTCGCCGTCAACGGGGTTGGCGAGCGTAAACTGAGTCGTTTCGGTGACGCTTTTCTCGATGAAATCGCGGCTTATTTAGCGGGAGAATAATAGTTTGGATTATTCTCATTGACTTTAACCTTGCCCAATTGATTGATACTGGCTCGCTTAATTAAAGACTCTAAGGTATCAAACTGTTGCATCGCCGCTATACCAATATTGACCTTACTTGAACCCTGCCAAGGCTGAATGCAAGCAACTAACTGACTAACGACTCTTTTAGCACCAGTTGCCGAGGTATGCGGCAGGATAATGACAATTTCATCCATCGAATATCGGATTAACTTATCTTGCTCCCGTAGTCTGTGTTGTAGCTCATCCTGTAAGAGAGGCAGGTCAACTTGACGGATCTGACTCGCATTAAACAATAATAAAGACAGTGGGTAATTACCTTGTTTGGCACTGTTTAATGCTGATGTGACTTGTTGGAGCAGCGTTTCAGCAGGTTCATTACCTTCAATATGTGGGGCACGATTATTCTGTTTATCAATCAAATACCAAATAGCTCCGCCCAATAATGCCATCGCGATTAAGAACAGTGTGCTATAGGCCCAATCGACATTTAGCTCTTGTAAGATTGAATCTTTTTCTGGTGCAGTGCTATTTGGCTCCTGCTGCAGATCTTGTTGATTTAGGCGGGCCTTAAATTGCAATATCCGAGCATTATTCATCGCTTGATTGGTGAGCTCGGCCGCTCGATAACGTTTGAGCAAGAAAGAATAGGCTTGTTTAAAATCCCCTTTTTCTAAGTAGTGATCGCTCATGATCCCGTAAAACCCTTTAAGATCTGAGTATTGTTTTAGGTTTTCAGCTTGCTCAATAGCGTGATTCATGAGGATTAAAGCGGCATCTTCTTGATGCTGAGCAAAACGAATTTGGGCGAGTAGGCGAGTTGAACGCATTGTCGCTAATTGTTGATTTTGTTTTTTAAACGTATTAATCGCGATAGAAAGATATTCTTCGGCATTATCGATGCGGCCTTTATCGAGCGCGATTGAGGCCAAAATGGCATAACTGTAGGCGAGTTCAAGTGGCGAACCGAGCTCAGGTAAAAGCGCTTTAGCTTGTTGTTCGAGTTTATCACTGTAATCAAACTCTTGATTATCAAGCGCTATCCGAGCTGCATTGCGTAAAATAAAGTGTAAAACTTTCCCTTTTGCATCGGCACTTTGTATACCTAAGTTGGTGTAATACATGGCTTGGGGGAAATCATGGGTGGCATAAAGTAAATTTCCCATCGCGGCATACACATAGGCCTGTGGTGGCCAAATCCAATTTTGGGTTTGAGCATGAATATCCGGATAAATATCAATCGCGAGGCGTAAATCTTCGATAGCAGAAGAGAAGTTGTCAGTGTCAGTATCGAGTTGGCCACGTAAGCGTAAAGCATCGACTAAGGCTTGTGGTTGCTGGTAACGTCGCGCGAGGTTAATGGCTGAATCAAGCAAGGGCAGCGCATTTTGAATATTGTTATAGCTAAGGTTGGCATCGGCTTGGCAAATCAAAAAGTAAGGTCGTACTTGATCTAGCTTAAGTTGTTTAGCGTTTGCTTCGCCTAATTGAGCGACGTTGATAGCGGCTTCATTTTCCCCTATTTGTAGTAGGTTTTGGCATTTCAACACACTTAATCTGAGTCGATTGATATCCGAGCTTGCACTGGTCGCAAATTGTTTTTCTAACGCTGTTATTTGAGTGAGTGCTTTACTGGGATATTGGTAGACGAGTTCAGTGAGTTCATCTAATTGGTCTATAGCACTGGCCCCAAAGGGAAACAGCCATAACAACAGGCTCAGTACCAAGACGCGAAAATCCATTTTGTGCTCCATATAAAATGCGTAAGTTCTAACATCCCTAATCACTAAGGCGGGATTATAACTTTTCTTAATCGTTTTTTGCATAAAAAACTATTTTTTTCTAAGGGGAATAAGTTAACACATCCCAGTGATTTCTGAATCCAAACAGCCGGTTAATTCTGTGGAATCGATCACTAATTTGGGGATGAAACTCACCGTTATTAGCCTTAAGACAGGTTGAATGAGTGGAACATGAAAAAATTAGGGTTGACACTATCGGCTAGGCAAGTTAAATATTAACCGTCCTCAATAATTCAAACAGAATAAATATACAGATTAAATGAATATTATTAGCCGCAAACTCGACCTCCTCCTTCTCTCTCTCGCGGTTTATACGCGGAGGTCTTAGTGTTGCACGCTCGATAAAGAGGCAAAGCATTCACAAACCCCGCACCGATGTTGCGGGGTTTTTTGTATCTGAATACGGCAAAAATTAACTAACGAACGGTGACGTTCCATGGAGAAGCGAGATGTCTAACCGAGTCATAATATTTGATACTACCTTGCGTGATGGTGAGCAGGCGTTAGCCGCAAGTTTGTCGGTCAAAGAAAAACTACAGATCGCTATGGCGCTGGAACGTCTGGGTGTGGATGTGATGGAAGTGGGTTTTCCGGTTTCTTCACCCGGTGATTTTGAGTCAGTGCAGACCATAGCGCGTACCATCAAAAATAGCCGTGTTTGTGCTTTATCCCGTGCACTTGAAAAGGACATAGATGCTGCGGCGCAGGCCTTGTCAGTTGCAGATCAATTCCGTATCCATACGTTTATCTCGACCTCAACGATTCACGTTGAGAGCAAGTTGAAGCGTTCTTTCGATCAAGTGTTAGAGATGGCGGTGGGCGCAGTGAAGTATGCCCGCCGTTTTACTGATGACGTGGAGTTTTCCTGTGAGGATGCGGGGCGTACGCCCATCGATAATCTATGTCGTATGGTAGAAGCCGCCATTCGCGCGGGCGCACGCACCATTAATATTCCCGATACGGTCGGTTACACAGTGCCAAGCGAGTTTGGCAATATCATTCAAACTTTGTTTAATCGGGTGCCGAATATCGACCAAGCGGTGATCTCAGTGCATTGCCACGATGACTTAGGTTTGTCTGTGGCTAACTCGATAACCGCAGTGCAACACGGTGCGCGTCAAATTGAATGTACGATCAATGGCATAGGTGAGCGTGCGGGTAACTGTTCGCTGGAAGAGATCGCGATGATTTTAGCGACGCGTAAGGGGATGTTAGGGTTAGAAACGGGCATTAATGCCAAAGAAATTCACCGTACTTCTAATTTAGTCAGCCAGTTATGCAATATGCCAGTGCAGGCGAACAAGGCGATTGTCGGTGCGAATGCCTTTACCCATTCGTCGGGCATCCATCAGGATGGCATGTTAAAAGCACAAAATACCTATGAAATCATGACGCCAGAAAGTATAGGTTTGAATCGCAATAACTTGAATATGACCTCTCGCTCGGGTCGCCATGTGATCAAGCATCGCATGGAAGAAATGGGCTATAGCGAGCACGATTACAATATGGATACTCTGTATGAAGAGTTTCTAAAATTGGCTGATAAAAAAGGCCAAGTATTTGATTATGATTTAGAAGCCTTAGCCTTTATGGAAGCGCAGGCCGAAGAAGACAATCACTATCAATTGCAGCAATTAGTGGTGCAGTCTGACTCAACTGAAGGCGTTGCTACGGCGACTGTGCGTATCGAAGTGGGCGGCGAAATTAAAACCGAAGCCGCAACGGGTAATGGTCCTGTTGATGCTGCCTATAACGCGATTGCCCGCGCAACTGATCGTCGAATCGATATCATCAGCTATAAGTTAGGTGCTAAGGGCGTAGGTCAAAATGCCTTAGGCCAAGTGGATATTACCGCGGTTTACCACGAGCAAAACTTTCACGGCGTAGGTTTGGCAACCGATGTGGTTGAAGCCTCGGCACGCGCTTTAGTGCATGTGATGAACTTAACGTGCCGCGCAGACAAGGTTGCCGATTACAAACAAAGCATGCAAAAAAATCGAGAGCTAGGCGGCGTTTAGTCGCTAAAAGCATCCAAAGAATAGCAAGGTCGAGCATAAAGCATTTACATTTAAAGGAGTTGGCTGGCGTATGAGTTATCAAATAGCAGTATTAGCAGGGGATGGGATCGGCCCTGAAGTGATGGCAGAGGCGCGTAAAGTGCTGCGTGAGGTTGAAGCGCGTTTCGATTTGAGTATCGAATACACTGAATTCGATGTTGGCGGTATTGCCATTGATAACCACGGTTGCCCACTACCCGATGCCACGCTAAAGGGCTGTGAAGCGGCCGATGCGATCCTATTTGGTTCAGTCGGTGGCCCTAAGTGGGAAAAGTTACCGCCAAATGAACAACCTGAGCGCGGTGCGCTATTGCCTCTGCGTGGTCACTTCGAACTGTTTTGCAATCTGCGCCCAGCCAAACTGCACGATGGCCTAGAGCATATGTCACCGCTGCGCAGCGATATCTCTGCCCGTGGCTTTGATGTTTTATGTGTGCGCGAGTTAACCGGCGGTATTTATTTTGGTAAGCCAAAGGGTCGCCAAGGTGAAGGCGAGAATGAAGAAGCCTTCGATACCATGCGTTATAGCCGCCGTGAAATTAGCCGTATCGCCCGTATCGCCTTCGAAGCCGCCCGTGGTCGCCGTAAAAAAGTGACCTCAGTGGATAAAGCCAACGTGCTCGCCTGTTCAGTGTTATGGCGCCAAGTGGTTGAAGAAGTCGCGGTAGATTTCCCCGATGTCGAGCTTGAACACATCTATATCGATAATGCGACCATGCAGTTGCTACGTCGTCCCGATGAGTTCGATGTGATGCTATGTTCTAACCTGTTCGGCGACATTTTATCCGACGAAATCGCCATGTTAACGGGCTCTATGGGCTTGTTGTCATCGGCGAGCATGAACAGCACTGGCTTTGGTTTATTTGAACCTGCGGGTGGCAGTGCGCCCGATATCGCGGGCAAAGGCATTGCAAATCCTATCGCCCAAATTCTGTCGGCGGCATTAATGCTGCGCCACAGCTTAAAGCAAGAAGAAGCCGCCTGTGCGATTGAGCGTGCCGTAAGCAAAGCATTAAATTCTGGCTACTTAACCGGTGAGCTATTGAGCAGCGACAAGCGTAGCCAAGCTAAATCAACCGCCGAGATGGGTGACTTTATCGCCAATGCTATAAAGGAAGGTGTGTAATGACGACTGTGCCAAAAAACGCGGTGGCAAAAACGCTGTATCAAAAAGTATGGGATGCCCACGTTGTAGCGATTCCTGAAGGTGAAGCGCCGATCATTTATGTCGACAGACATTTAGTCCATGAAGTGACTTCCCCCCAAGCATTCAGTGGCTTAAAAGTGGCGGGCCGCAAACTGCGTGCACCGGAAAAAACCTTTGCCACTATGGATCACAACACTTCGACCCGTAGCGCCAGCTTGGATGCGCTAAGCCCAATGGCGCGCACACAGGTTGAAACCCTAGCGCAAAACTGTAAAGACTTTGACGTGCGTTTATACGACATTCATCATCCTAATCAAGGGATTGTGCATGTAATGGGCCCTGAATTGGGTATCACCTTGCCGGGAACTGTGATTGTCTGTGGTGATTCCCATACCGCCACCCACGGCGCCTTTGGCGCATTGGCGTTTGGGATTGGTACATCGGAAGTTGAGCACGTTCTAGCAACGCAAACGCTGCGTCAGTTAAAAGCTAAAACCATGAAGATTGAAGTGCGTGGTCATGTCACCGAGGGCGTGACCGCCAAAGATATCGTCCTCGCTATTATTGGCAAAATCGGCATGGATGGTGGCACGGGTTACGTGGTGGAGTTCTGCGGTGAGGCGATTGAAGCCCTGTCGATGGAAGGCCGCATGACAGTGTGCAACATGGCGATTGAAATGGGCGCTAAGGCGGGCATGGTCGCGCCGGATCAAACCACTTTCGACTATTTAGCAGGCCGTGAATTTGCACCTAAGGGCGAAGATTGGGCAGAGGCTGTCGCTTACTGGAAAGCCATTAAAACCGATGACGGCGCGGTGTTTGATGCTGTCGTTGAGTTAGATGCTGCCGATATTGCGCCGCAATTGACTTGGGGTACTAACCCAGGCCAAGTAGTGGCAATCGATGGCAAAGTACCCGATCCCATTAGTGAAGCTAATCCAAGCACCCGAGCTAGTATGGAAAAGGCTTTAGAATACATTGGCCTGAGTGCGGGTACGCCGATGACAGACATCAGTATCAACAAGGTGTTTATCGGTTCTTGTACTAACTCACGGATTGAAGATTTACGCAGCGCCGCCGTACATGCCAAAGGCCGTAAAGTCGCGAGTGGCGTCACCGCGATTGTAGTACCTGGTTCTGGTCAAGTGAAAGCCCAAGCCGAAGCCGAAGGTTTAGATAAAATCTTTATCGAAGCCGGGTTTGAGTGGCGTTTACCGGGTTGTTCTATGTGTTTAGCGATGAACGATGACAGATTAGAAGCGGGCGATCGCTGTGCGTCGACCAGTAATCGTAACTTCGAAGGTCGCCAAGGCCGTGGCAGTCGTACCCATTTGGTGAGTCCGGCAATGGCCGCCGCTGCTGCGGTGGCTGGGCATTTTGTCGATATTCGTAAACCTTACTAATTACCGTAAACCCAAGAGGAGAAGTTAATGCAACCTTTTACGACCCATACCGGGCTTGCGGTCATGATCGACAGCACTAATATCGATACGGATCAGATCATTCCGAAACAGTTTTTGTCTAAGGTGACGCGCGATGGTTTTGGCGTGCACTTATTTCATGACTGGCGTTATTTAGATGATGCGGGCGATGTGCCTAATCCTGAGTTTTCATTGAACCAGCCTCGTTATAAAGGCGCTTCAATTCTTTTGTCGCAGGAAAACTTTGGTTGTGGTTCAAGCCGCGAGCATGCGCCTTGGGCGCTGGCGGACTTTGGTTTGCGCGCCATTATTGCACCGAGTTTTGCCGACATTTTTTACGGCAACTCAATCAATAATGGCCTATTGCCTGTGGCGTTAACCCATGCGCAGGTGCGTCAGTTGATGGATGAAGTGGCGGCAGAAGAAGGCGCGCAAATCACGGTTGATCTCACAAGCTGTAAAGTGATTGCACCGTCAGGTGCCGAGTTTAGTTTTACGCTGGCAGAGTCGGCGAGACATAAGCTACTCAATGGGTTAGATGCTATTGGGCTGACCTTGTCCCATGCTGTTCAAATCAGTCAGTACGAAACTCAAATCCAAGGTTGGCGCCGCTAAACTTTCAGCGCACATTTGTACTCGTGTTGAGTCTATATTTAAGCGCCTAGGTTAATACCTAGGCGTTTTTGTTTTGAATCCCAATACTCTCTTAATTTAATTGATTGTATTTTAAAGAATAAATTTTTATTGTCGTTTTGATACTAGAAAATTTTATTCTCTGCAGTGATTTATGCTGAATTTGTCGAGTTTAAATGATTTACAGGTGTTCCAAAGTTTTAATTTTTTATCTTGTTGTTTAATATTGATATTTGTTGGTTTCTTAATTTAAATCTCACGACTGTCGTGAATGATTTTTGAGTGTTTAAAGGTTGGCTTTTGTTTGAATTGTGATGTATGTCACTAAATCTGTTTTAAAGTCGCATTTATTTAGAGTTTTTGTCTGTTTTATCTCCTTTGGTTGCAAACATCTTCTGCATAAGTAAACTGCTGCGCATTCAATATGGAGTGTTTGCTCTATTTTGCCTGAACGCCGCAGTACTCATCTAAGTAGTACAGATAACAATAATATGATTAGAGAATAACAATGCAAAAACGTCTTCTGACTTTGGCTGTCACTGCAGCCTTGCTAAGTTCAACGACTCAACTCCATGCCGCAGGTTTTCAACTTGCGGAATACTCTGCTACAGGTTTAGGTCGCGCCTTTGCGGGTGAAGCCGCTATGGCGGATAACGCTTCGGCTCAAGGTCGAAATCCTGCCATGCTCACTTATTTAGAAGGACGTCAGTTGTCCGCGGGTGGTATTTACGTTATGCCAAACGTCGATGTGACTGGTGATGTGAGCCTTAGCTCACCGTTAATTGGTCCAAATCCTGTTGTTATGAAAGGTGGCGATGCACTGGATGTGGCCGATGACGCACTTGTGCCAAATTTTTATTATTCAAATCAGCTAAATGATCAATGGACTTGGGGGCTAGCGGTAAACTCTAATTATGGTCTAGCCACTGAATTACCCGCGACCCACGCAGCGGCTATTTTTGGTAACAAGACTTCGGTTACGACCGTTGAATTTAATCCAAACATTGCTTATCGCATCAATGATGCTGTCAGCGTTGGTGCTGGTGTACGTATCGTTTATGGTGAAGGCGAAATTGGTGCCTCATTACCAGGTTGGGTTGATGGTATCAAACCTGCTCTGCCGGCTCCTGTGCAGGCTGTGTTACCTCCAGGTGGCACTGAGCTGAAAAGTATGAAGGGTGATGATGTGGGTTATGGCTGGCAGTTAGGTGCAAGCTGGCAAATTAATCCTGCTCACCGTTTGGGTTTTGCTTATCACAGCGGCGTGCAACTGGACTTGGATGGTCATGCCTCTGGTGTGCTGTACACTGGCGGCCAAGATGTGTCCATTGAAGGTTATTTACCGCTTGAATTGCCCGCTTTTGCAGAGATAGCTTCCCATCACCAATTGACCGATAACTGGGCCATGCATGCGAGTGTGAACTGGACCGATTGGAGTGTATTCGATCAACTAGTGGCTTATTTCCCTTGTGAAGTTAAGCCTAAGGGCGGCTTAGAGTCTGATTTAGTTAAAGAAGAGCACTTCGAAGATAACTGGCGCTTCGCGCTAGGGACGACTTATCAAGTGAATAACGACTGGTTAGTGCGTGCCGGTGTTGCTTTAGATAAAACGGCGGCAAATGACGAGTGGCGCACAACCACAATTCCAGACTCTGACCGTCTGTGGTTCTCTGTGGGGGCAGGTTATCAGGCAACTAAGAACCTGAACGTTGATTTTGCTGTGACTTATATTAAAGCGACTGGCGATGCGCCAATCAACGAACAGCAAAACCTATTGAACCTCGCGACTGTTAACTTTAACGGCGAAGCAAGCGGCGATGTATGGCTTGCGGGTATCCAAATGAGCTACAAGATGTAAGTTCAGTATGTTAAAAAAAGCCCTGAATTTTCAGGGCTTTTTTATGGCTATAGCATGGTGGCGTTATCTTGTTTTACGGCTTGCTTGCTGGTCACGGCGGTAAATTCCGAATATATTCACTGCATAAGTCGGTGGATCATGTTAATTCTCCCTAGCATAAAAAGGCGGCGGAGAGTTCAGATAGGATAGTAGTGTGCAGAAAAAATACGTGGTGGCCTTAGATCAAGGCACGACCAGCTCAAGGGCGATAGTGTTCGATCACGACGCAAACATTGTCAGCGTGTCCCAGCGGGAATTTACCCAGTTGTACCCTAATCCGGGTTGGGTCGAGCATGATCCCATGGAGATTTGGGCAAGCCAAAGTTCAGTGTTAATTGAAGTATTGGCGCGTGCGGGTATTCACAGCGATGAAGTGGCCGCCATTGGCATTACCAATCAGCGGGAAACCACTGTTATATGGGAGAAGGCCACAGGTAAACCTATTTATAACGCGATTGTGTGGCAGTGCCGTCGCAGCGCTGAGATTTGTGAGCAACTCAAAGCTCAAGGGTTAGAAGAATATGTGCGTGAGAATACCGGTTTATTACTCGACCCTTATTTTTCAGGCACTAAGATCAAATGGATTCTAGATAATGTGCCCAATGCCCGTGAGCAAGCTGAGCGTGGTGAGTTGTTGTTCGGCACTATCGATACTTGGCTCGTGTGGAAGTTAACCGAGGGCAAGGTGCATGTCACCGATCCCACCAATGCTGCCCGCACTCTACTATTCAATATCCATAGCCTGACTTGGGATAATAAGTTACTCGAAGCCTTAGATATTCCGGCGTCTATGTTGCCAGAAGTTAAACCTTCCTGCAGCGTGTATGGTACAACACGGATTGCTGGCGAAGGCAGTGAAATCCAAGTTGCAGGAATGGCGGGCGATCAACAGGCTGCGCTTTTTGGTCAGTTATGTGTCGAGCCCGGCATGGCGAAGAATACCTACGGTACTGGTTGTTTTTTATTGATGAATACAGGGACCAAAGCGGTGCGCTCAAACCATGGCTTATTGACTACAGTTGCCGTGGGGCCTAAGGGTGAAGTGAACTATGCCCTTGAAGGTTCAGTCTTTATGGGCGGCGCGACCATTCAATGGCTGCGAGATGAACTGGGGCTTATTCGTGATGCCAGTGATACTGAGTACTTTGCCTCTAAGGTCGCCGATACTAATGGCGTGTATCTGGTGCCCGCTTTTGTGGGACTCGGTGCGCCCTATTGGGATCCCAATGCCCGTGGTGCGCTATTTGGTCTGACACGCGGGGCGAATCGTAATCATATTATTCGGGCGGCGTTAGAATCCATCGCTTACCAGAGTAAAGATTTACTCGATGCCATGATCAAAGACAGTGGCGTCAGCCTTAAGCGTTTAAAGGTGGATGGCGGCGCGGTCGCTAATGATTTTTTGATGCAATTTCAAGCCGACATTACCGATGTCGAAGTGTTAAGGCCAAGCGTTTGTGAGACAACCGCTTTGGGTGCGGCATTTTTAGCTGGGTTGGCAGTGGGCTTTTGGGAGAGTGTGATAGAGCTTGAGCACAAAGCCTGTATCGATAAGCATTTTGTCCCTAATATCGATGCCCAGACTCGAGTACAGCTATACACAGGTTGGCAGGACGCGGTGGCCAGAACTCGAACTTAAACAATACGCCTTGAGGCGGCATTGGTTTGAGATAAAACTTAATTTGAGGTATCGCATGATTCGAAATCTGGCCTGATTTCAGACATGCTCGATAGTGCTGCTAAAAAGAGGCTAATAAAAAGGCGCTAATCCAATGGGATTGCGCCTTTTCCGTTTTATATCAGTACGGATTTATACTTCTACATCAATGATATGTTGGCTCGGTGGCTTCTTGATTTCTGCGGAATCATCGGTCACTTCAAGTACGACACCTTCTTTTAGTTTTAGCGTTTCGGTTTCATCCGATGCACGGCGTTTCTTATTTTTATTGTTATCTGATTCTTTGCGTCTTTCCCTGACTTTAGTATTGCGGCTTTCTAACGCTGGAGGTAACTGCGACTGCGGTGTTTCATGGCTATCGGGGGCATTTGCGCTTGCGCTGCTGACTTGGTCAACAACCCGTTTAGGGTGAAACACGGCTTTTACTGGCTGTGCCAGCATGGCATAAATGCTATCCAATCCACTCATAACGCCTCCTTGTTATTACACCTCTTAATATGATATCGGCTGAAGTAGGTCAATATTTAGACTATACGCCGTTTAACTTGTTAAGGCGAATAAGGCGAGCCATTAGGTAGCTAGTGCGGGTATAAGGTGAATGTATAGGGATAAAGTGGTTCTTTTGGTGGATTTTACGTGGGATTTTTGATCTTTCTCGCAATCGCGACATTAATATTCAGCCATTAGTAAAAAGATGAACGTCTTTATTTGGAATAAAAATTTAGATTTTTATGCTGATTTCAACTCTTTTTTGACTGTCGAATAAGGATGGACGTAAGTTTGTTTTCTTGCGTTTTTGAGTTTGACGTTATTTCTCGACCCGTAAAATCCCACAAATACAGAAATAATTTCCCATTTTTTTCATCGCAAGCACCTGAAAGCAAAAGGTTGCTGAATATATCGGCGCTATTTATTCCTGTTGTTTCCTCTGTTTAGTCAATCTCTAATGGTTTTTCTTGTCAAAAGTTTGTCGCGAGGTTAAGTGCTCAACATGCGGCTAACCCGCTTGCCGACTGGATTTATAAAAGGATCCCATCCCTTGACAATGCTTGTCGACTGTCCCTAAACTTAGCAGTTGTGGGAAATAGTGGATATTTGTGGATCAAAAATCAAAGGATAGGATGAATTAGCGTGTTTCGTGGAGCCAGTGCTATCAACTTAGATACAAAGGGACGGATCGCTATTCCAGTGCGATACCGCGAACCTTTGCAGCTTGAGCACCAAGGCCGCATCGTGATTACCGTCGATATCCAATCCGCCTGTTTACTCTTGTATCCCATTCACGAATGGGAATTGATCGAAGCTAAGTTGTTGAAGCTTTCAGATACCGATAAAACCCAGAGATCTTTAAAACGCCTGTTACTCGGCTACGCCCACGAAGTGGAGCTCGACAGTAATGGGCGCATATTACTGCCGCCACCGTTAAGGCAATATGCCAATTTAGATAAGCGCATCATGCTGGTGGGGCAATTGAATAAATTTGAGCTGTGGGATGAGCAATCTTGGCTGCAGCAAATTGATGAATGTCAGGAAACGATTCGAAGTGAGGATCTCGTTAATAATGAGCGCCTCGCGGATTTTTCACTTTAACGAGTCGTGATAACTAAATAAGAAGAGAGTAATGAGTCAAGAATTTGCCCATTTATCCGTACTGCTAGCAGAAACGGTTGGCGGTTTAAACATCAAAGACGATGGCATCTATATCGATGGCACGTTCGGCCGCGGTGGTCATTCAAGACAAGTATTACAACAACTCGGTGAACATGGTCGATTGATCGCCATCGATCGTGATCCTCAAGCGATTGAAGCGGCCAAACAATTTGCTGACGATCCACGCTTTCAAATCGTGCATGGTGGCTTTGGTCAGTTAGCCGATTATGTCGAAGAGCTTGGGCTTGTGGGCAAAATTGATGGCGTATTACTCGATTTAGGTGTGTCTTCACCCCAGCTCGACGATGCTGAACGCGGTTTTAGTTTTTTGCGCGATGGTCCACTCGATATGCGTATGGATAACAGTCAAGGCCAAACGGCTGCGCAATGGTTGGCTCGTGCCGAAATTGAAGATATGGCTTGGGTATTTAAAACCTACGGTGAAGAGAAAAATGCTCGCCATATTGCCCGTTGTATTGCTGCCGACCGTGAGAAAACGCCTTTTTTACGTACCAAAGATTTAGCCGATTTAATTGCGCGTATCACTAAAAATAAAGAACGTAATAAGCACCCTGCGACTCGGGTGTTTCAAGCGATCCGCATTTATATCAATAGTGAATTAGATCAAATTGATCAGGCACTTGAAGGAGCCGTCAATGTGCTTGCTCCCCAAGGACGTTTGTCGGTCATCAGTTTTCATTCTTTAGAAGATCGTATCGTGAAGCGTTTTATTCGTCGTCATAGCCAAGGCGAAAGTGTACCGCACGGTTTTCCGGTGACTGAAGATCAAATTAACAAGTCGCGTAAGTTACGTGCCGTGGGCAAGGCGATTATGCCATCCGACGAAGAAATCGAACGCAATGCCAGAGCTCGCAGCTCAGTGTTACGCATTGCCGAGCGTTTAGATTACTAAGGGGCGCACTGTGAGTAAGCCCTCGATTAATCTGCCACGGATCGTTTTACATGATTTATGGCTGCACAAATGGATCTTGTTATTAGCCTTGCTTGTGCTGAGTAATGCGGTTGCCGTGGTTTATGGCAGTCATGTTAGCCGTCAACTGACAACCCAGTGGGACCAGTTACTGCAGGAGCGAGATAGATTAGATATTGAGTGGCGCAATTTATTATTAGAAGAGCAATCGCAGACTGAGCACAGTCGTATTACGCGTATTGCCTCTAAGGAACTCAACATGAGTCGTCCGTTACCCAGCGAAGAAGTTGTGGTAAAGGTGCCGTGAGTATAGGGAAGATATGACTAGGCAAGCGAAAATCAAACGGGTAAGCAAACCGCAAAAACCTCAATTGATCCACTGGCGTTTATACGTAGTGGTCGGGTTTGTGTGTGCGTTGTTTTGCAGCCTAGTGGGACGCGCAGCTTACATTCAAATTATCGAGCCCGACAAATTACGTCACGAAAGTGACATGCGAACATTGCGGACCACTAGTCGTGAAGTGCAGCGTGGCTTGATCACTGACCGTAATGGCGACATGCTGGCCGTGAGCGTACCTGTACGAGCCGTCTGGGCCGATCCAAAACAAGTCAATGATAGTAATGGTTTTGCCGATATGCGCCGCTGGCAAGCCTTAGCCGATGTATTGCATGAGCCCCTCGAAGATTTGTTAGAGCGAGTGCGCAGTAACCCCACCAAACGCTTCACCTACTTGAAACGCCAAATTACCCCTGCGGTTGCGGACTATATTACTCAACTTAAATTACCCGGTGTATTTTTAAAGTCTGAATCCCGCCGTTATTATCCTGGTGGTGAAATCACAGCTCAGTTAATCGGCATCACTAACATAGATGATGTTGGGATTGAAGGTGTTGAAAATGCTTACAATAGTTGGTTAACAGGTACGCCTTCCAAGCAAAAAGTGCGTAAGTCACGCGATGGTCATGTCGTCGAGCGTCTGGATATAGTGCAGGAAGGTGAGAGCCCTAACGATCTCGTGCTGAGTATCGATCATAGGATCCAACAATTAGCCTATCGCGAACTAAAACGCACCACTGAGATGAACCAAGCGACTTCGGGTTCGATTGTCGTCCTCGACATTCATACAGGTGAAGTCTTGGCAATGGTGAATACGCCTTCGTATAACCCCAATGCGCGCGACAATCTGCAAACCTTCAGAATGCGTAACCGTGCTATGACAGATACCTTTGAGCCGGGTTCGACCATTAAGCCATTTGTGGTAGCCGCAGCGCTTGAAGCTGGCACAGTTAAATCGACCGATATTATTGCCACTTCACCGGGTTGGATGCGTTTAGGTGGTCGCCAAGTACGTGACCCCGCGAACTACGGCGATATGAGTTTGGCGCGTATTTTGGCTAAATCCAGTAACGTCGGCATCAGTAAATTGGCTTTGTCTATTCCGGTGCAGCAACTGCTCGGCACTTATCAATCCATGGGACTTGGTAGTTTTTCGGGAATTAACCTCACGGGTGAAAGCGCTGGCTTGATTCAAGATCGCCACCGTTGGTCAGACTTTGAACGTGCCACCTTGTCGTTTGGTTACGGCTTAACGGCAACAACACTTCAACTTGCGCGCATGTACGCCACCTTAGGCAATGGCGGTACTTTGTTCCCTGTCTCGATAATGAAACTGAAAAAGCCACCTGTCGGTGAGCGAGTCATTTCTGAAAATGTGGCCCACGATGTGATGCAAATGCTGGTCGGTGTAACGGAAAAAGGTGGCACTGGCACCTTAGCACACATCGACGGTTATCCAGTTGCAGGTAAGTCTGGCACAAGTCGTAAGGCAGTTGCTGGTGGTTATGGTGATGATTATGTTGCTTTATTTGCGGGTGTTGCTCCTGCGAATAATCCTAGATTAGCGATAGTGGTGGTAGTGAATGAGCCTAAGGGCGATCTCTATTATGGTGGTTCAGTGGCGGGGCCTGCATTTGCCAAAGTCATGTCTGGCGCACTGCAAATGTTAAACGTTGAACCCATTACCGATAAAGAACAAGTGCAATTGGCGGGAATCGCCGCTGGGAGAGCAGAATGATGTTATTACGGGATTTGCTAGCGCCTTGGCTACATTATGCTGGCGCGCAGTCCTTCAATGATCTGACCTTAGATAGCCGCGCAATACGTCGCGGCGATGTGTTTTTGGCGCTGCCAGGACATAAGGTCGATGGCAGACAGTTTATTGAAAAAGCCTTAGATTTAGGTGCCGCAGGCGTATTAGTTCACACGGATGATGCTGACCAACATGGCAAAGTGTTGCTGGGCGATAATGCCGAGCACGGTGTGCAGATTTATTTCTTTCAGTTAAGTCGTCAGGTATCGGCAATTGCCGCCCAGCGTTATCCCTTAGCGCACAAGTCTGCCGTTATGCCATCCCTTGGGGTTATCGGTATTACTGGAACTAACGGTAAAACCTCTACGAGTCAACTCATTGCACAACTGGTGACTTCATTGGGGCGCAAAGCCGCCGTCATGGGCACCCTTGGCAATGGTCTCTGGGGCGAGCTTGTTGATAGTGGTAACACCACAGCCGATGCGATTACCTTAATGCGTCAGTTGCATGAGTTTGAAGCCCAAGGCGCGAACGTCTGCGCCATGGAAGTGTCGAGCCACGGCTTAGTGCAAGGCCGCGTCGACGCAGTACCATTTGATGTTGCCGTGTTCACTAATCTGACGCGCGATCACCTCGATTACCACGGCGATATGGAAAGCTATGCCGCCGCTAAACAAAGCCTATTTCGTTTCAGCACGTTAGGTCACGGTTTATTGAATCTCGACGATGCAGTTGGCGCCTCTTGGTTGACTGAGCTTAAGCCTGTGCCTGCGCAGATTTGGGGTTTTAGCATTGAAGGTCATCAAGGTGCTGCTTTTTATACTAAAAATGCCAAGTTTGACGAGCAAGGTGTCAGTGCAACCTTAGTGTGGCCCGAGGGCGAGACTCAAATCCACTCGCCACTTCTTGGTGCCTTTAATCTCTCTAATTTACTCGCGGCGTTATCGGCCTTGTATCTGCAAGGTTTTGATATGAAAGCGTTAGCCGAGCAGGTGCAATATTTAACGCCCGTTGCAGGTCGTATGGAGCGTTTCACTACAGCGGATAACATCACCTTAGTGGTCGATTATGCCCATACACCCGATGCGATCGAACAAGCGTTAAACGCGCTACGTCGCCATTGTGCCGGTGATTTATGGTGCGTGTTTGGTTGTGGCGGCGACCGTGATAAGGGCAAGCGTCCTTTGATGGGTCAAGCTGCAGAACAGTATGCCGACCGCATTATGGTGACCAGCGACAATGCGCGCAGTGAAGATCCCGCGCAAATTATTACCGATATTATCCAAGGGCTTGCAACACCAGAGCAGGCATTGACTCAGGTTGACCGTATTGCAGCGATTAAAGAGGTTGTGGCATTGGCTAAACCTGGCGATGTGATCTTGCTGGCGGGCAAGGGCCACGAAACTTACCAAGAGGCGGCAGGTGTGCGTCATGACTATGATGAACGCGCCCTGGCACGCCAGTTATCGGAGCAATCAAGATGATCCCTCTTTCTCTCGAGACTCTAAGTCAACACTTAGGCGTGCATCGAGTCGGTGACGACGTCACCATCCAAGATTTAAGCAGTGATAGCCGCAAAATCGGCGCTGCAACCCTGTTTGTTGCCTTAAAGGGTGAGCGCTTTGACGGCCATGATTTTGCAGCTACAGCTATTGCGAACGGCGCAGCGGCGTTAATGGTTGAGCGTGAGTTAGCTTTTGATATCCCGCAGCTCATAGTGGCTGATTGTCAAAAAGCCATGGGTGCGATTGGTGCTTATGTTCGTGACCAGATCAATCCGATTTGTGTTGCTTTGACTGGCTCAAACGGCAAAACCAGCGTGAAGGAAATGATCGCGACCATTCTGTCGGCAAAGCATCAAATCCTCTATACCGCTGGCAATTTTAATAATGAGATTGGTGTGCCGCTCACTTTGCTGCGTTTAACGCCAGAGGATGAGTTTGGGATATTCGAGCTCGGCGCTAACCATAAAGGTGAAATCGATTACACCTCGGGACTTGTGCGTCCAAACGTCGCGCTGGTGAATAACGTCGGCAGCGCCCATTTAGAAGGATTTGGATCACAAGCAGGTGTCGCACAGGCGAAGTCAGAGATTTTTAATCATCTGCAGACCGATGGCACTGCCATCATTAACGCCGATGATGCCTTCGCTGATTTTATGAGCGTTAAGGCAAGACCTTATAAGCAACTGAGCTTCTCCCAGCAAGATGGCGCCGCTAAACGTCATATCGACGTGATAGCGACAGGCCATAAGACTAATGCGGATGGTTGCTATCGTTTTATGCTCAATTATTTAGGTGAATCTTGCCAAGTGGTATTGCCGTTGGCGGGTCGTCATCAGGTGAGTAATGCACTCGCCGCTGCAAGTGTTTGTATTGCTTTGGGATTGAGTTTGACTGAAATATCTGAACGCTTGAGCCAATTAACGCCAGTGAAAGGACGTATGCAGCCGAGTCAATTGGGGCGCGTGCGTCTAATCGACGATAGCTATAACGCAAATCCTGTCTCCGTTGGCGCTGCTATCGCTTGGTTAAAGGAAATTTCTGAAAATCGCTGTCTGGTACTGGGAGATTTAGGAGAATTAGGCGACAATGCGCCCCTTTTACACGCTGAACTAGGGCAACTGGCCAAGCAACAGGGGATTGATGCCTTGTTTTGTACCGGAACTTTAAGTCAGCACACGAGCCAAGCTTTCGGTGCGGAGCACTATGACAGTGTGGCGACGTTAGTAGAAAAACTTATAAAGCATATAAACCAGTTGCCGGGACAGGTAACGGTTCTCGTTAAAGGTTCACGTAGCGCCGCCATGGAGCGGGTCGTGGATGGCCTAACAGTAGCCTTCGGGCGTGGGGAGTTAGTGTAAATGCTGGTATATCTGGCCGAGTATTTAACCCGTTTTCATACCGGGTTTAACGTGTTTTCCTATGTGACATTTCGAGCCATTTTAGGCTTATTGACCGCATTGGTTTTTAGCTTATGGTTTGGCCCTAAACTGATTGAACGTTTGCAATTACTGCAAATTGGTCAGGTTGTGCGTAACGATGGTCCAGAATCACATTTTAGTAAGCGTGGCACACCGACTATGGGTGGTTTGCTGATATTGGCTGCTATTTTCATCAGCGTGTTGCTGTGGGGCGATCTGGGTAGCCGCTATGTGTGGGTCATGCTGTTTGTGCTCGGCAGTTTCGGTTTGATCGGCTTTATCGACGATTACCGCAAAGTGGTGCGTAAAGACACTAAAGGCTTGATCGCGCGCTGGAAGTACATTCTGCAATCTTTGGCTGCGCTGCTTATTGCTTTTTTTCTGTATGCCACAGCGGCAAATCCAGGTGAAACCCAGTTAGTGGTGCCTTTCTTTAAAGACGTGATGCCGCAACTCGGCGCCGTATTTATCGTATTGGCGTACTTCACGATAGTGGGTTCGAGTAATGCGGTGAACTTAACCGATGGTCTCGATGGTTTGGCGATTATGCCGACGGTAATGGTCGCGGCGGCGTTTGCGTTGATTGCTTATTTGTCGGGTCACGCTCAGTTTGCGAATTACTTACATATCCCGCATTTACCCGGTTCGGGTGAGCTTGTGATTGTCTGTACCGCCATTGTCGGTGCGGGTCTGGGCTTTTTATGGTTCAACACTTATCCCGCGCAAGTCTTCATGGGCGATGTGGGTTCACTGTCATTAGGTGCTGCACTGGGCACGATCGCAGTGCTTGTTCGCCAAGAAATTTTGTTAGTGATTATGGGCGGCGTGTTTGTGATGGAAACCCTGTCAGTCATTCTGCAGGTGGGTTCGTACAAGTTACGTGGACAGCGTATTTTCCGCATGGCGCCGATCCACCATCACTATGAGTTAAAAGGTTGGCCTGAACCTCGAGTGATAGTGCGTTTTTGGATTATCTCGATATTCCTAGTCTTACTTGGCTTAGCCACGTTGAAGTTAAGGTAATTGGTTATGCAAAATCAGTATTCACACATAGTGTTAGGTTTGGGGGCCACGGGCTTGTCCGTGGTGCGCTATTTGTGTGGAAAGGGCATTACGCCATTGGTGATGGACAGTCGTCGGCAGCCTCCGGGCGCCGAAACGTTAGCGACGTCTTTTCCTGATGTAAAGCTGATTTCTGGCGGATTCGATTGCCGTTATCTTGTGCAAGCGACGCAGATCATTATCAGTCCAGGCATTGCCACTTATACCCCAGAGGTACGTGCCGCGGTGGATATGGGTATCGAAGTGATTGGTGATGTTGAGCTATTTGCTCGTGAAATTGCTGACCGTAAACCTTGTGTGATTGGGATTACTGGCTCTAACGGAAAATCGACCGTCACTACGCTGGTGGGCGAGATGGCAAGGGAAGCGGGTATTGCTGTTGCCGTCGGAGGTAATATCGGTGTGCCTGCGCTGGATTTACTGCATGAAAATGCGGACTTATTTGTGCTTGAGTTGTCGAGCTTTCAATTGGAAACCACCCACAGTCTTAAGTGTGTGGTGGCGACCTGTTTGAATATCAGCGAAGACCACATGGACAGATACAGTGACATTGATGCCTACCGCGAGGCTAAATTACGCTTATACAAACAAACCCGTGCCGTACTCTTTAATCGTGACGATAAACTGACCGTACCGCCAGAACCAATGAACCAAAACAGTTTTGGTTTAGCTGCGCCAGAAGCGGACGAATGGGGCATCAGCGACAGCAAGATTTATCACGGCAGCAGCGAAATAATGCCGATCACTGAAGTGTCGCTGATTGGCAGTCATAACCATGCCAACCTACTTGCGGCGATGGCGCTTGTGGATGTCGTGGGTGTCGACAAGCACGTTATGGCAAAAGTGGCGCGTACTTTTACTGGCTTATCCCATCGCTGTGAAGTGGTTGGTGTTAAGAATGGCGTGACCTATGTCAATGACTCTAAAGCGACAAATGTCGGTGCCACAGTCGCCGCACTCGATGGCTTGAGTGACCACTTAGGCGATATTATTTTGATTGCTGGCGGTGACGGTAAAGGGGCTGATTTTAAGCCTTTAGCTGTGGCTTTAGCTAAAGTCACACACCTCATCACCTTAGGCCGCGATGGTAAAAAGATTGCTGCATTGAAAGACGGCTCGATAAGAGTCGACACTATGGCTGCTGCGGTAGCGAAAGCCGCTGAATTGGCAACCTCTGGTGATATCGTTTTATTATCGCCAGCCTGCGCCAGTTTAGATATGTACAGTAACTTCATGGCTCGAGGTGATGATTTTAGAAACCTCGTGGGACAACTTAATGGCGAGTGATGCAAGACAACTTAGCCTATTTGGGCGTTTGCGTTTAGCAATACCCAATTGGCAACGTGATACCGAAGTCCCGGGCGTGCAATTGTACGACCGTGCTTTGCTCGCGGCTGTGTTGTCTTTGATTAGCTTCGGCTTTGTAATGGTGATGTCAGCCTCTATGCCTGAAGCGCAAACGCTCACGGGGAACCCATTTTATTTTATGACTCGCCATGTGGGTTATTTAGTGGGTTGCTTATTCATTGCGGCATTTGTGCTAAGAGTAGAGATGCAGACTTGGCAGCGCTGGAGCCCCATGTTGTTGTTGATTGTGGGTTTGATGCTGTTGGCGGTTCTAGTGGTCGGTACTACGGTAAACGGTGCAACGCGTTGGTTATCCATAGGCCCTATTCGTATCCAGGTGGCGGAAGTCGCTAAATTTGCCTTCGCCATCTATATGGCGGGTTACTTAGTGAGGCGTCATCAGGAAGTGCGCGAGAATGCTAAAGGCTTCTATAAGCCGATTGCAGTATTTGCGATTTACGCTGTGCTGATTTTGATGCAGCCCGACTTAGGTACTGTGGTGGTGCTATTTGTGGGAACGGTTGGTCTATTGTTTTTAGCCGGTGCGCGTTTACTCGATTTCTTTGCCTTGATTTTTGCGGGCGTATTGGCGTTTGTGGCCCTAGTGCTATTGGAACCGTATCGTATCCGCCGAGTGACCTCCTTTATGGATCCTTGGCAAGATCCCTTCGGTAGCGGTTACCAGTTGACTCAATCTTTGATGGCCTATGGTCGAGGTGATTGGTTCGGCCAAGGGCTCGGAAATAGTATTCAAAAATTAGAATATTTACCCGAAGCGCACACTGACTTTATCTTTGCCGTGATCGGGGAAGAATTGGGCTTTATCGGCATTATCGCCGTGTTATCTGTGCTGCTATTTGTGGCGCTGAGATCGATTCGTTTAGGTAATTTGTGTTTAGCCATGGATAAGCCATTTGAAGGTTATTTAGGTTATGCCATCGGTATTTGGATTTGTTTCCAGACTGTGGTGAATGTCGGCGCGAGTATCGGCATGTTACCAACCAAAGGGCTGACATTACCTTTTATCAGTTACGGTGGTAGTAGTTTATGGGTCATGACTGCGGCAGCGATGATGTTGCTGCGCATTGATTACGAGCGGCGCATGACATTAGTTCAGGCCGTGCAAGGGAGATTGAAGTGATGACTCCAACAGGAAAACGTATTTTAGTCATGGCGGGTGGTACGGGAGGACATGTGTTCCCGGCACTGGCGGTGGCTAAGTATTTAGCTCAACAGGGTTGGCAAGTGCGTTGGTTAGGCACGGCCGATCGTATGGAGGCGCGTTTAGTGCCCCAGTATGGATTTGATATTGATTTCATCGATATCAAAGGTGTGCGCGGTAATGGTTTGATCCGAAAACTTGCGGCGCCCTTTAAAGTGGTTCGTTCAATATTGCAGGCTAAGGCCGTGATTGCTGAGTTTAAACCCGATGTGGTCCTTGGCATGGGCGGATTCGCCAGTGGCCCAGGTGGTGTTGCGGCAAGATTAGCCGGTATTCCACTGGTGCTGCATGAGCAAAATGCCATTCCAGGGATGACGAACAAGTTGTTGTCGCGGATTGCGACGCAAGTGTTATGTGCCTTTAAAAATACCTTTACCACAGTGAAGGCCAAGGTTGTTGGTAATCCGATTCGCCAAGAACTGATTGCCTTAGGTGCAGAACCTAAGCATGAGGCTGATAAAGCTTTAAAAGTGCTCGTGGTCGGTGGCAGCCTTGGCGCCAAAGTATTTAACGATCTTATGCCAGAAGCGGTCGCGATACTGAGTCAGCAGCAGTCAGTGACGGTTTGGCATCAAGTGGGAAAAGATAATCTTACGGGCGTGAAGGCGGCATATCAGCAACAAGGACAAGATGGTGGCGTGAATATCGCTGAGTTTATCGACGATATGGAAGCCGCCTATCGCTGGGCTGATGTGGTATTGTGCCGAGCTGGCGCCTTGACTGTGTCTGAGTTAGCGGCGGTGGGGCTACCGAGTATTCTGGTACCTTATCCCCATGCAGTGGATGATCATCAAACCCGTAACGCTCAAGTATTGGTTGAGGCTGGCGCAGCTTTCCTATTGCCACAGGCCATCTTGGACGTGAATAAACTGGCGAACAAATTACAGTTGCTCGCCAATGACAGAACAGAATTAGCCCTTATGGGCCAAAGAGCGAGAGACGTTGCTGTACTGGATGCGACTGAACAAGTTGCCGCAGTGTGCATCAGCCTTGCTGAGAAAGGATAAGCATGACTAAGACAGAAAGATACGCACAACTGAGAAGCATGATCCCAGAAATGCGCCGTATTAAGCGTATTCACTTCGTCGGCATTGGCGGCGCGGGCATGGGCGGGATCGCCGAAGTGTTAGTGAACGAAGGCTATCAGGTGAGTGGTTCGGATATTGCGCAAAATGCCGTGACCGACAGATTATGTTTACTCGGAGCCAAGATCCAAATTGGTCATGCCGCTGAAAACGTGCAGCAAGTGGATGTGGTCGTTATATCAACCGCGATTAATCTGGAAAATCCAGAAATCCTTGCCGCTAAAGAATTACGTATTCCTATTGTGCGTCGTGCTGAGATGTTAGCCGAGTTGATGCGTTATCGACATGGTGTGGCGATTGCGGGCACCCATGGTAAAACCACGACAACGAGCCTTATCGCCAGCGTTTATGGCCAAGCTGGGCGGGACCCAACCTTTGTGATTGGTGGCTTGCTCAACAGTGCCGGTACCAATGCCAGATTAGGCACCAGCCGTTATTTGATTGCCGAAGCCGATGAGAGTGATGCGAGCTTTTTGCATTTGCAGCCTATGGTCAGTGTGGTGACCAACATCGAAGCTGATCATATGGATACTTATGGCGGTGATTTTGAAAAACTGAAATCGACTTTTGTGGATTTTCTACACAACTTGCCGTTCTACGGTGTCGCTGTGGTGTGCATTGATGATGCCGTCGTGCGTGAGATTCTGCCGCGTATTGGCCGTAAACACGTGACCTATGGTTTCAGTGACGATGCGGACGTGCAAGCACTTAATTTTAGCCAGCAAGGTCATCAGTGCCGTTTTACTGTCAGACGTAAAGCTAAAGAAGATCTCGATCTGGTGTTGAATTTACCGGGCCAACATAATGTGCTCAATGCGTTAGCTGCCATTGCGGTGGCGACTGAAGATGAAATCGACGATAACGCTATTACTCAGGCTCTAGTGGAGTTCCAAGGTATAGGGCGTCGTTTCCAGCATTTAGGCAAATTTGCCACGCCGAAGGGCGAAGTCATGTTAGTGGATGATTATGGTCATCATCCCAGCGAAGTTGCGGCGACCATTAAAGCTGCGCGTGCAGGATGGCCTGATAGACGTTTAGTCATGGCGTATCAGCCGCACAGATACACTCGTACCCGTGATTTGTATGAGGATTTTGTGGAAGTGTTATCGCAAGTGGATTGCTTATTGTTACTCGATATTTATAGTGCGGGTGAAGCGCCGATCACAGGTGCGGATGGTCGCGCATTATGTCGTTCAATTCGCTTGCGTGGTCAGCTAGATCCGATCTTTATCGCAAGCCCAGATCTGCTTGCAGAAGTGTTGCCCGATGTATTGCAGGACGGGGATTTATTACTCACCCAAGGTGCGGGTAATATTGGCGCCCTGTCACGACAGTTAGCGTCGTCTGGATTAGGGTTTGCTGTGGTGGAATTACCTGCGCAAGCAAGCTGATCTTTAGCGCTTGATCTGCGAGAAAAAGGAAATTTTGACCAAAGGATTTTGGTCTATATAATGGCCGGTTTTCTGTGGTTTTTAATGGGTGTCGTTAAAGGTGGGATGAAGCGTGTCTTGGAGTGATAAGAGGCGGCACTGGCGGGCAAGAATGTCACGGTTTAATTGGTATCAATGGAGCGGGGCTGGCTTTTTATTCTTCATCGTAGCCAGTTTTGTATTTGGTGGCTATCAGTTACATAAATTTTTGAATGATGCCAGCAACTTGCCGATTGAGGCCGTTGCCATCAAAGGTGAGCGGGTTTACACCACAGATAAAGATATACAAGTAGCACTACAGCATTTAATGCAGCGCAGTTTTTTTAGTGCTGACATTACCTTAGTGCAGCAGGCGTTAGAAGCTTTACCTTGGGTGTATCGCGCATCGGTAAGGCGTGAGTGGCCAGCGAAACTCAGGGTGTATTTGCAAGAGCAACAACCCGCAGCCCATTGGAATGGTGACTTGTGGTTGAACGTGCATGGAGAAGTATTCGAAGCGCCATCGCACCCAGAGCTTGAGCATTTACCGCAGTTATCTGGACCAAATGATATGGGCCTTGAGGTGTTGACTGTCTATGCACAGATCAACTCCCTACTAAAGATTAACGGCTTTACCTTAGCCAGTTTGAATTTAACGCCACGACATGCGTGGCACGCGACCCTTGGAAACGGTATCGTTTTAGATTTGGGTCGAGAAGATAAAATTGCACGGATACAACGATTTATTACTGTTTATCCGGTTTTGGCGAAACAAGAGAAATCCGTTGCCAGAGTAGATTTGCGCTACGACACAGGGTTGGCCGTAGGCTGGGGCGATGCACAAACAAGAGAGCCGATAATTAATGATCAAAAACCAAGATAGAAACCTTATCGTCGGATTGGACATAGGAACCTCTAAGGTCGCAGTGATCATAGGCGAAGTTCTGCCCGATGGCGAAATTAGCATAGTCGGCCTTGGTAACCATCCCTCAAGGGGCATGGATAAAGGTGGCGTGAACGATTTAGATTCGATAGTTCGTAGTGTGCAACGCGCGCTCGATCAAGCGGAATTAATGGCGGATTGCCAAGTGTCATCGGTTTACTTGAGTATTTCGGGTAAACACATCGCCTGCCAAAATGAAAACGGCATGGTATCGATCAATGATGAAGAAGTGACACAGGAAGATGTTGATAACGTGATCCATACGGCTCGCTCGGTGAAGATCCCGACCGAACGTCGCATTTTACACGTGCTGCCGCAGGAATATGCAATCGACGTTCAGGACGGTATTCGCAGCCCAATCGGTATGTCCGGTATGCGTATGGAGGCCAAGGTACACATAGTGACCTGCGCCAATGATATGGCGAAGAATATTACTAAGAGCGTTGAGCGTTGTGGCCTTAAGGTCGACGACTTAGTGTTCTCGGGGATTGCCTCGGCAGATGCTGTGTTGACCTTCGATGAGAAAGATTTAGGTGTATGTATCGTCGATATCGGCGGTGGCACTACGGATATCGCGGTATATACCAATGGCGCCTTGCGTCATTGTGCGGTTGTACCGGTTGCAGGTAACCAAGTGACGAACGACATCGCAAAGATTTTCCGCACGCCGTCGTCGCATGCTGAACAAATTAAAGTGCAGTTCGCCTGTGCGCGCAGTTCTATGGTGAGCCGCGAAGACAGTATTGAAGTGCCATCGGTAGGTGGTCGTCCATCGCGTAGTATGTCACGTCACACGCTCGCCGAAGTGGTTGAACCAAGATACCAAGAGCTGTTTGAGCTTGTGCTTAAAGAGTTGAAAGACAGTGGGTTAGAAGATCAAATCGCCGCAGGTATTGTGCTCACAGGTGGCACAGCGTCGATTCAAGGTGTGGTCGATATTGCGGAAGCGACTTTTGGCATGCCAGTTCGCGTAGCGTCACCGCTACCGATCAAAGGTTTATATGAATACGTGGACCAGTCTATTTACTCCACTGGAGTCGGACTGCTTCATTACGGCGCACGACGGGTGATCGAACGTCAGTTCGAACGTCCTGAGCGCCAAGGGGTAACTAGCGCTTGGAATCGGGTCCAAAGCTGGTTTAAGGGCGAATTTTAATTTTCATAACGCAGGCAACACGGAGATCAGACAATGTTTGAGATCATGGATACTCACTCAGACGACGCGGTGATTAAAGTCATCGGCGTTGGCGGCGGCGGCGGTAACGCTGTCGAACATATGGTCAAACACAACATTGAAGGTGTTGAGTTTATCGTTACCAATACAGACGCTCAGGCCCTGAGAAAATCAGGCGCTGGCTCAACAATTCAATTAGGACGCGATGTCACTAAAGGTCTTGGAGCAGGGGCAAACCCAGATGTGGGTCGTGCTGCAGCTGAAGAAGACCGCGAAAACATTCGCGCGGCAATCAAAGGTTCTGACATGATCTTTATCGCTGCCGGTATGGGCGGTGGTACAGGTACAGGTGCTGCACCTGTTGTGGCTCAAATCGCACGTGAAGAAGGTATTCTGACCGTTGCGGTTGTGACTAAGCCTTTCCCATTCGAAGGGAAAAAACGTATGGCTTACGCTGAGCAAGGTATTGCTGAGCTGGCTAAACACGTGGATTCGTTAATCACGATCCCGAACGAAAAATTATTAAAAGTATTGGGCCGTGGTACTTCTTTACTCGATGCGTTCGCCGCAGCGAATAACGTGTTACTTGGTGCGGTACAAGGTATTGCCGAGCTTATCACTCGTCCTGGTCTGATTAACGTCGACTTCGCCGACGTGAAGACTGTGATGTCTGAAATGGGTAATGCCATGATGGGTACAGGCGTCGCTCGCGGTGAAGACCGTGCAGAAGAAGCGGCCGAAGCTGCTGTTGCCAGCCCATTATTAGAAGACATCGACTTAGCCGGTGCGCGTGGTGTGTTAGTTAACATTACTGCGGGTATGGACATGAGTATCGAAGAATTCGAAACTGTCGGTAATCATGTTAAGGCTTATGCCTCTGACAACGCGACTGTGGTTGTTGGCGCTGTCATCGACCCTGAAATGAGTGATGAGTTGCGTGTAACGGTTGTTGCGACTGGTATTGGTGCTGAAAAGCGTCCAGATATCCAATTGGTTTCTAAACCTGCACCTCGTCCAGAGCCTGTAGTTGTTGAACCAAAAGTCGAAGCCTATGTCGAAGAAGCTGCACATGTGAACTATGCAGCGCCAAAAGGCAACGTGTTGCCAGCGGCTCCGCAGCCAGCTCCTACGCCTGCACCATCGACAAAGCATGAATTGGATTATCTTGATATTCCAGCATTTTTGCGTAAGCAAGCCGACTAGCGAGAGCGTTTGAGTCCAGCGTAATATGTGAGGTGTTGTTCGTTTTGGGCAATACCACAACATAGCTGCATTTGTGTGACATAATAAAGTTATGTTATTATGTTGGACCAGTGCGGCTCGATTTGCCGACGCTGAGTGTACAAATATTAGGCTTTATAATTGGCATATAAACGGGTAACTGAATGATATTTCAACGAACTGTTCAGAAAATGGTGAAAACAACTGGTGTCGGATTGCATTCTGGCAACAAGGTCACTTTGAGCATTATGCCCGCGCCCGTTAATTCAGGGATCGTACTCGTGCGCACCGATTTGAGTCCTGCCGTCGCCATCCCAGCGAAGGCGGAGCAAGTTCGTGAAACCACTATGTGTACGGCACTTGTCAATGACGAAGGTATTCGTATCTCGACCATTGAGCATTTATTTGCAGCACTTGCGGGTTTAGGCATAGATAACGCTGTAATCGAAGTGGACGCGCCTGAAATTCCTATTATGGATGGCAGTGCAAGCCCATTCGTCTTCTTGTTGCAGTCTGCGGGTATTAAAGAGCAGGCCGCGCCTAAGAAGTACTTAAAGATTAAGCGCCCTGTGCGCGTTGAAGATGGCGATAAATGGGCCGAGTTAAAACCGTTTAAAGGTTTTAGAGTCAATTTTAAAATTGATTTTGCGCATCCAGAAATCGCTCGTAGCCAACAGCATGTGGTGATGGACTTTTCAACTTCTGCTTTCGTGAAAGATATCAGCCGCGCACGTACTTTTGGGTTTATGCGTGATATCGAATATTTGCGAGCCAACAACCTAGCGTTGGGCGGCAGCATGGAAAACGCTGTTGTACTTGATGAATATCGCGTCCTTAATCCCGACGGCCTGCGTTATGAGGACGAATTTGTTAAGCACAAAATTCTAGATGCGTTTGGTGATTTATATGTGGCTGGGCACGCTATTTTAGGTGAGTTCACTGCGTATAAAACCGGTCATGCGTTGAACAACCAATTGGTGCGTGCTTTACTCGCGCAACAAGATGCGTGGGAGTTGGTCAGCTTCGAAAAAGAAGCCGATGTCCCAGTCAGCTTTACCGTACCAGGTGGCGCTGTATTTGCTTAAAAAGCGATAAGATTATTTATTACGGCTGGCCAATGAGGCCAGCCGTTTTAGTTTTTCACCCAGTGAACCGCCAATATTTTCCGCTAATGCTGCAATGTGCTCTGCTGCTGCTGGGCTTAATTCTTTATGTCCCTGTTTAGGCTTTGCGTCATACATTGCTAATCTCGGGTTGACTTTAACTTCAATTGCGGTAAGGATTGGGAGCGTTTCTGCTTGAAGCTGGGTTAATAGCTTCGGCTTTTGGAAATTAATTCGCGCAGCCCAAGCTGCCGAAGTGGTTTCAACCACAAGAACACCCTGGCGGAAATTAGCGACTTTTAGTTGCTCCGCAACAGGACCTGCAATAATCTGCTTCACATGCTGATCCAGATACATAAGTAGTTCCGCTTTCTCAGCAAGGTCGGGTAATTTTCCCGATTGATGCAGTAATTGGCTGAGATCTTGAGGGGGCTTTTTCATATGATAATAAGATGGCTGAATTAGGCTATGAGTGTAACAGTATTTATTCAAGGTCGGAATGGCGTCACACGCTGGCAGCCCAGTAAACGCTGGTTGCTACTTCCAATACTATTGTTGGCCACTGGGTCCGGTATTTATCAACACAACTCCGCTCGATTTCAAGATCAGCAAGCCAGTGTCGATAACGATCGTCTCGTGCGCGAACAACAAAAGAAACAAGTCTTAGAGCTTAAAAGTGCTACTGAGTCTCAACTGGCTATGCTTGTGACTCATGTTGCACGTATGCAAGCCAAGATCACCCGTCTCGAAGCTTTAGGTCAACAGGTCGCCCAGCAGAATAAGTTGGATGAAGATTTTGATTTTTCATCCGAGGTTGGTGTGGGTGGTTTGAGCGAACTAGGCACTAACATCGAGCTCGGACAGCTTATCGACGATATGGATAAGTTGGCATCACGAATTGACAATAATAATGTTCAGCTTTCACTACTTGAAACAGTGTCATCTAACCACCATATAGATGATGAACGTTATATATCAGGTATCCCGCTCGATAAAGGTTGGTTATCGTCGCCCTACGGATTACGTAATGACCCTTTCAACGGTCGCAGGTCTGTGCATAAGGGGATTGATTTTACCGGTCGAGAAGGAGCTAAAGTTGTTGCGACTGCTGCAGGCGTGGTGACTTTTGCTGGAAATATGTTCGGTTATGGCGAATTGGTTGAAATCGACCATGGTAACGGTTTGCATACGCGTTATGGCCATAATAAAGCTTTGTCAGTGACTGTAGGTGATGTGGTCGCAAAAGGCGATGCTATCGCCAGTATGGGAAGCACTGGGCGCTCAACTGGGGCTCATGTGCATTATGAAGTGTTGCGCGGCGGACAGCAGATAGATCCACAAAAATTTGTCTACCGCAAAGCAAGTTAATTGAAACATTGGCTTCTAGTTTCCATCATGGACTTGGCCTACAGAGAATAAGTGATTCAGATGTTTGGTAAATTACTGACAAAAGTATTTGGTAGTCGCAACGACCGCACCCTTAAAGGGCTTCAAAAGATCGTTATTAGCATTAACGCATTAGAAGCTGATTATGAAAAATTAACCGATGAAGCATTAAAGGCGAAAACCGCAGAGTTCCGTGAGCGTTTAGCTGCTGGAGCTTCATTAGATAGCATCATGGCTGAAGCCTTTGCGACAGTGCGTGAAGCGTCTAAGCGTGTATTTGATATGCGTCATTTCGACGTACAGTTACTCGGCGGTATGGTACTCGACAGCAACCGTATTGCTGAAATGCGTACGGGTGAAGGTAAAACCTTAACGGCAACCTTACCCGCTTACTTAAACGCATTGACAGGCAAAGGCGTTCACGTGATTACAGTGAACGATTACTTGGCACGTCGTGATGCCGAGAATAACCGCCCACTGTTTGAGTTCCTTGGTTTAACCGTAGGAATCAACGTCGCTGGTATTGGCCAACATGAGAAGAAATCGGCCTATAACGCCGATATCACTTACGGGACCAACAACGAGTTTGGTTTCGATTATCTGCGCGATAACATGGCGTTTTCACCGCAAGAACGGGTCCAACGTCCGTTGCACTACGCCCTAATCGATGAAGTGGATTCAATCTTAATCGACGAGGCGCGTACGCCGCTGATCATCTCTGGCGCCGCCGAAGATAGCTCTGAGCTATACATCAAGATCAACACCTTGATCCCTAATCTTACCCGTCAAGATAAAGAAGATACGGAAGAGTTTGTGGGTGAGGGCGACTACAGCATTGATGAAAAAGCCAAACAAGTGCATTTCACCGAGCGTGGCCAAGAAAAAGTAGAAAACCTGCTGATCGAGCGCGGCATGTTAGCCGAAGGCGACTCACTCTATTCTGCTGCAAATATTTCCCTATTACACCACGTCAACGCGGCGCTTCGTGCGCACACGCTGTTTGAGCGTGATGTGGATTACATAGTACAAGACAACGAAGTCATCATAGTCGATGAACACACGGGTCGTACTATGCCGGGTCGTCGTTGGTCAGAAGGCTTACATCAAGCTGTCGAAGCCAAAGAAGGCGTACACATTCAAAACGAAAACCAAACATTGGCTTCGATCACTTTCCAGAACTACTTCCGTCAATACGAGAAGCTGGCAGGTATGACAGGTACAGCCGATACTGAAGCGTTTGAATTCCAACACATCTATGGATTAGACACAGTCGTTGTGCCGACTAACCGTCCAATGGTGCGTAAGGATATGGCGGATTTAGTTTATTTGATTAAAGACATTAAAGATTGCCGTGAACGTGGTCAGCCAGTATTGGTGGGTACAGTATCAATCGAACAGTCTGAACTGTTAGCGCGCTTAATGGTGCAGGAAAAGATCCCGCACGAAGTTTTAAATGCTAAATTCCACGAACGAGAAGCTGAAATCGTCGCGCAAGCTGGCCGTACTGGCTCTGTGACTATTGCGACGAACATGGCAGGTCGTGGTACCGATATCGTGCTTGGCGGCAACTGGAACATGGAAATCGATGAACTCGATAATCCAACAGCAGAGCAAAAAGCTAAGATCAAAGCCGATTGGCAAATTCGTCATGATGAAGTCGTTGCTGCGGGTGGTTTACATATCCTAGGCACAGAACGTCACGAATCACGCCGTATCGATAACCAGTTACGTGGTCGTGCGGGTCGTCAAGGTGACGCGGGTTCATCACGCTTCTACCTGTCGATGGAAGATAGCTTAATGCGTATCTTCGCCTCGGATCGTGTCTCTGGCATGATGAAAAAGCTGGGTATGGAAGAAGGCGAAGCGATCGAGCATCCATGGGTGTCTCGCGCAATTGAAAACGCTCAACGTAAAGTTGAAGCCCGTAACTTCGATATCCGTAAGCAATTACTCGAATTTGATGACGTCGCTAACGATCAACGCCAAGTGGTTTACGCCCAGCGCAATGAGTTGATGGATGCCGAAAGTATTGAAGATACTATCCAAAACATCCAAGACGATGTAATTGGCGCGGTAATCGATCAATATATTCCGCCGCAATCGGTAGAAGAGTTGTGGGATATCCCGGGTTTAGAGCAACGTCTACACCAAGAATTTATGCTCAAATTACCTATCCAAGAATGGTTAGATAAAGAAGACGATCTGCATGAAGAGAGTCTACGTGAGCGTATTATCACTGCTTGGGGCGATGCGTATAAGGCAAAAGAAGAAATGGTTGGCGCACAAGTGCTACGCCAGTTCGAGAAAGCCGTTATGCTGCAAACGCTCGATGGTCTGTGGAAAGAACACTTAGCGGCGATGGACCATCTGCGTCAAGGTATCCACTTACGTGGTTACGCGCAGAAGAATCCAAAGCAAGAATATAAGCGTGAGTCGTTTGAGTTATTCCAACAACTGCTGAACACCTTGAAACACGACGTCATCAGTGTGCTGTCGAAAGTACAAGTGCAAGCTCAGTCAGATGTGGAAGAAATGGAAGCGCGTCGTCGTGAAGAAGATGCCAAGATCCAGCGCGACTATCAACACGCAGCGGCAGAGTCGCTTGTTGGCGGTGATGATGAGCATGAAGCTGTCACTGCGCAAGCACCTATGATCCGTGATGGTGACAAAGTGGGTCGCAACGATCCTTGTCCTTGTGGCTCTGGTCGTAAGTACAAACAATGTCACGGCAAGTTAAGTTAATCTGCTGACAGATTAAGCCTACTGAATAAGTAGAATAAAACGTACACTAAAGGCAACTTATTTAAGTTGCCTTTTTATTTCCTCTTTAATAAGCCTAGCGCTTACTCTCGTGTCATCCGGATTACATTCTTACTCTTCTTTATATAGCTAATCGTCGTTATTCCCCATTGAACATCATTTCACTCTTATCTATAGCCACTAAAGTTAACCCGCCGCTGTAGCAAATTTAACCGTTAAAACCCATTTTGTGGATAAGTCTGAGGATAAAGTGGGGGTATTGTGTGACTAACTGAAAGTGTTAAAAAAAGATCCATTTTTCTCAAAAAAGCCCTTGCGGACTTTCTCAATCTCCCTATAATGCGCATCCACTGACACGGCAGACAGCGTAACGCAAGTTAAGCAAAGAAAGCCAAGCAGTTCATCGGTTAGCGAGCTAAACGATGAGTGTTGAGAAAGTTGAAAAAACTACTTGACGCACTAACGGGAATGCGTAGAATACGCAGCCCTGACCCGCTGAAAACTCAGTGTGTGGTCAACGCTCTTTAACAATTTATCAAGCAAATCTGTGTGGACACTCACAGGTGTTGAGTTAATCGAAACTGCTTAACCTTTGGGTTGGCAGTCAAAAATTTAAATCAATGTAACAATGAGTGTTCATAACAATATGTACAGTTTGTTTCTGCTTTTAAGTGGGAACAAAAAATCAGAATTCATTGAGCCGCTGAAGTCGTAAGACGGAAGCAACAAAACTTTAATTGAAGAGTTTGATCATGGCTCAGATTGAACGCTGGCGGCAGGCCTAACACATGCAAGTCGAGCGGCAGCRCAAGGGAGTTTACTYCTGAGGYGGCGAGCGGCGGACGGGTGAGTAATGCCTAGGGATCTGCCCAGTCGAGGGGGATAACAGTTGGAAACGACTGCTAATACCGCATACGCCCTACGGGGGAAAGGAGGGGACCTTCGGGCCTTCCGCGATTGGATGAACCTAGGTGGGATTAGCTAGTTGGTGAGGTAATGGCTCACCAAGGCGACGATCCCTAGCTGTTCTGAGAGGATGATCAGCCACACTGGGACTGAGACACGGCCCAGA
>NZ_JAKKRO010000040.1:0-45968 GCF_025654235.1 Shewanella sp. SM32
TTCGCACAATATTGAGTTGCATTATTTACCGCCTTACAGCCCGAACCTCAATCCGATAGAAAGACTGTGGAAGGTCATGAATGAGCACGCGAGGAACAGCGTGTACTTCAAAAATAAGCGAGATTTCAGGTCCGCACTGGATAAATTTTTCAAAGAAACATTACCCGATATTGGTGAAAGTTTAGCGTCGCGGATCAATGATAATTTTCAGCTCTTTACCCACGCATCTTCAGGTTGATTGGGTATATACCGTGGCTTTGTAACTATAAACTGACGCCAATAAATCAGTATTTGGCACTAAGGTTTCGGCTTGGTGTAGATCATCTAACGCTTTAGTGTATTCACCAGTGAAAAAATAACCTATCGCTCTATCTATCCTCAGTCGTCCTTGTTGTATTGTAGTTAAACGACTGAATTCTTTCTCATATTCGGCAAGTTTTTTCTGCGCAGCACTAAGATCAGATTGCAGTAATACATCAAGCTCATTGAGTGCCTGATCAAAATAGAGAGAGTTAGCCATCAAAGCTGTCGAACACAAGGCGAAGATGGCTAATAGGGCACAACGTAACCGTTTCAAGATGAGTTAATTATTACCATGATTGACTAAAACAAATGTTTGATAATTTTGGTCGCCACTCAAAACTTTTAGTTTTGTCATATCCCCTGTCATTACAGCGCTAATTTCTTCATCAGTTAACCCATGGGCGCGCATTACGGCCTCCGGGTCCTGTTGATACGCTTCCATCAGTTGTGCATCTTGACCTAACTGGGTAAAAAAATCCGATAATGCAGACATACCTTTCCTTATTTATATGATGACTCCCGAATTCAGCTCAGAAGTACAGCACTCACAATTAGCCTAAATCTTCAGGTCTAATGCCTAATTTAGTTAAAATAGCATAGTTGTATTCGAGTTTTTTTGCTGGCGGGATCAGTAAAGTACTGATCGGAGACAAGTTTGCCTCGGGCAGCTTACTCAACGGCAAATACTCAATTCTAGGGGCTTGAACTGGCAGATTAGCAGCTTCGTAGATCACCACTTGATGATCTCGCGGATACCATTGATTCAGTTGTTCAACCAAAATCTGCAGCCTGTCACTCGTAGTATGAAACTGAGTTAAGGTATGTTCACCAGCAATCGCAATTTGCCATAACAATAAATGGGTTGTCGGATCGGGCACATGATTAAAAAACATAAACTGGCTAGCTTCAAAGCTTTGATGCCCAGAGCTGCCGGGGTCAATACCCAGATCAGCCCATAAACACGCCTCGGCCGAAATCCCCGGCTCCATCTTCGCTGAAAACCCTTCTGCCCTCGCCCGTGTAATCGCCATATGGGAAACACAGGCAAAGACTCCAGGATGACCATAGAGCGCACAAACGGTTTTTTTGCCAGCCCTTACGGCCTCCAATATAGAATTAACCATTTGTTCGTAGGTTTCTCGGCGATTTTTAACTTCACCATTTTGTGCATAAAACGGCTGTAAATTGATGACATTGGGATTAATGTTCTGGATCCAACGCTGCGAAAAACCATCGGGCAAGAGTGAAAACACGACATCAGCGTGCTCAATATAACTACGACTCATCACACTGATCTGTCCGGCCAGTTGTAAACCCGTACCTACGCAAACTAAAGAACCCAATGCATCTATCCCACTATTTTATTTCGAACACTGCAAACTTACGGCAAAAAAGCCACAGTACAAGAACACAATAAAAACATATCGGTAACTTTAATCTGATTTTAATGAGATTACTATGTTTATCGCCACACATACTGTCTATCGACTTACTAACTAATTGCTTGGCTTTAAAGAAGAAATCGCTCACATTTACTCTTTTCCCAATCCAGCCAACAGTAAACCTGTACGGCTCTAGAAGCCGAAAATCATACTCATAGCCCCATATGACTTTAGCGAATAAATATCCTTAAAGATTGAGAACTAAAGCCAACATACTGGGTCGAAAAGTCACACAATTCGATCTATGACGGTTGCAAAGCCCGATTGCCCTTGTCATGAGGGGGAATGCTTGGGTATTATGGCCGCCAGATTTTCAGAAGTAGCGCATACAATGATCAATAAAAAGCAAAGTCTTACCCTACTGGGCGCTGTGGCGCTCTCTGTTTCGCTCAGTGCCTGTAGCGTGTTCGATTGGTTGATTTATAAGCCTGACATTCCACAGGGCAACTACATGGAACCGCAACAAGTTGAAAAGTTGCGCATTGACATGACCAAAGAACAAGCCGAATACATTCTCGGCCGTCCGGTATTACGAGATAGTTTTGCCGACGATACTTGGTACTATGTGTATCACTACAAGAGTGGGCGTGATGCCAGCATTACGCATAAAGAACTCATACTGCACTTTACGGGCGATAAACTTACCTCAGTGAAAGGCGATTATGAACTGAGCAAAGAATTTAGTACGCCGCTAGAACAAAGCAGCTTGCCAACAGGTAATAAAACTGAGCTAGTGCCACAAATTCCAGCACAGCGCGCCGATGAAAAGCCATTAGTGAAAGAAAATCAAGCTGAAGCGCAAGTTCAAAAACCAATTAAGTAATATCCTAAACTTTGCTTATGCTCTTCTCAGTCAATCAAATACAAAAAAGCGCCCAAGGGCGCTTTTTTATTGAGCAATGATGTCAGTATTTAAGCCCGTCCGCCCGTCACTTTATTCGCGCGGCCTTCATCTTTAGCTTTATCTGCTCGGCGACGACGCACATCCTTAGGATCAGCAATCAAAGGACGATAAATCTCAACCCTTTGCCCCGGTAAAATCACTTGGTCATGCTTAACCACATTACTAAACACACCGAGCTTAACCGTCTCTAAATCGATCTCAGGAAAAAAACTCACTATGTTACTTAAACGCACCACCTCAATCGCTGACGTGCCGGGATTCACATTCACCGAAATCACTTTTTGCTGTGTAGGCAAGGCATAAACCACATCAACTACAAACTTATCTGTCTCATTTGTCACTGTAAATCACCTTAGCGCGACTCGTAAATGCCGTCACCATTGATACCATAAGATCATTAAACACTTTACCAAAGGCCATATCGGCTAACGAACTTGAAAACTCAAAACTCAGCTCGAATTCTACCTTGCAGGCCTCTTCAGTCAGCTCAGTAAAACGCCACTGCCCCAATAAATGCTTAAAGGGCCCATTTTCCAATGTTAAATCAATACTCTTACCAGGAACCACTTGGTTGCGAGTCGTAAATGTCTTACGGATCCCCGCTTTACTCACATCAACAGATGCCAGCATAGTCTTGCCATCAAATTCTAAGACTTTGCCACCCACACAACCGGGTAAAAACTCCTTATACGACTCGACATCATTCACTAAGTCATACATTTGCATCGCACTAAAACGGACTAACACACTTCGAGAAATTTGCGGCATAGGACTTAGTACTCTTCACTAACGTATTCACAGCGACCTAAGCAAACTCAAACGCACGAAAAGAACGCACGTGCAATAAACAACTTAGGCCAGCAATCAAAATTTGCACGGATTTTATCACGATACGTAAAAAACGCACCCCTTGTGCACTTAAGCTGATACTCAACACCCTAATCACGTTCAAAAAAACAGCAACAACACGATAGAGGCTTGAAATTAACTAAATAAACCCTTATATCAATACCAAATTGATTCACCGTGCGTATAATGGCGCCACTATGGTAAAGAAAAATTCAAGCAAAGCCGCGCCTGCGACTATCGCACGTAATAAGCGCGCAACCTTCGAATACCGTTTCGAAGAGAAAATGGAAGCCGGCCTATCCCTCATGGGATGGGAAGTGAAATCTATCCGTATGGGTAAGGTCAACTTGTCCGACTGTTACGTATTCCTGAAAAATGGCGAAGCCTTTATGCATGGCTGCACCATTATTCCCTTGAATACGGCATCGACACACGTTGTCTGCGATCCCCTACGTTTGAAAAAACTGCTACTCAGCCGTAAAGAGCTAGATAAACTAGCGGGCTTAGTTGAGCGCCAAGGCTACTCTATTATTCCTATCTCAATGTACTGGCGTAAAGGTGCATGGGTAAAAGTGGAAATTGGCCTAGGTAAAGGTAAGAAAGATCACGATAAGCGCGAAGATACTAAAGCGCGTGAATGGGAAGTTGAAAAAGCCCGCGTGATGAAAAAAGAAAAAACGCACGGATAATGAACAAACGATTGAACTTGAAGCAAATGATGCTAGGTGATCATAGTGCTACGGGTTACAATCAAATTCTTGGGGGCGATTCTGGATTCGACAGGATTCACGAAACCCTGGGAGCATGCCGAGGGGCGGTTGGCCTCGTAAAAAGCCGCACAGTTATAGTTGCAAACGACGATAACTACGCTCTAGCAGCTTAGGCTAGCTAGCCATCTGACACAGGTCTCTCAAATGGGCGGTGTATACAGATGGTCATCTTACATTTGATAGCGAGGGAACTCCGTCCGGGGGTGAACCGCGAAATAGTACCGGACTCGCCCGATGAAATCCTGTCTTTCGGAGTTTATTCGGGTTAATTAAAAGAGAGACTAAGCATGTAGTGCCTTGGATGTAGGTGTTCTGGACGCGGGTTCAAGTCCCGCCGCCTCCACCAATTTTACCAGAAGGGCTTAACCGCAAGGTTAAGCCCTTTTTGTTTGAACTTTCATGCGATTACTTATTTCGAGTTATCGATTCAAATGCGGCGGCGGGAACTGAACTGGCGTCGATAAATGAATCATGTCGCCACTTGATCTAATCTCTATTAGATTCAGCCATTCAGATGCCGCACCTAAAAAACTACCTTTTTCCCTTTCCACCCAAAGCGCGCTTTTTAGCACGTTGTTTTTGCGCCGCTTTGCCGTTACGTCTAGGTTCGGTATCCATCTTATTAAAGTCGGGTTCAAAGCCAAGTAACCATTGTTGTGGTAGACGCTTGTCGAGCACAACTTCAACTTCTTCCAATAATAGGGCGTCCTCTTGACTAAAGAGGGTGATAGCAAGCCCTGCACTACCCGCTCGACCTGTGCGACCAATACGATGAATATAATCTTCAGCAATAAAGGGTAGCTCAAAGTTGATCACATATTTAAGCTCGACGATATCTAGGCCTCTGGCGGCGACATCCGTTGCCACTAGCACTTGAATTTTGCCTTGTTTAAATTCCTGCAAAACTTTCTCGCGCGCGCCTTGAGACAAGTCACCGTGAAACGCCTGAGTGATAATATCGGCTTTATTGAGTTGCTGAACCAGTTTATCGACGCCTTGCTTGGTGCGGCTAAAAATCAACACTTGATGCCAGTTTTTACTGCGTACCAGATGGCTGACGAGTTCGGTTTTACGGTCGGCGTCGACGGCATAAACCACTTGTTCAATTTCGGCAGCGGTCGTGTTGCGCTTGGCAACTTCAATCAACTTGGGATCGCGCAGTAAGGTTTTACTTAAGCTGAAGATAGCGGCATCTAAAGTGGCAGAAAATAACAGGGTTTGCCTATCACTCGGTACTTGCTTGAGCACGGCTTGAATTTCATCCATAAACCCCATGTCGAGCATACGGTCGGCTTCATCGAAAACAAGCACACTCAATTGCTTAAGATTTAATGCACCTTGCCTAAGGTGGTCAAGTAAGCGGCCCGGTGTTGCGATTAACACATCAATCCCTGCATTAAACACGGCGACCTGCGCATCGATACTCACGCCGCCGTAGGCGATGCCGATACGAATATCAGTCCCTTTAGCGTACTTAACAAAACTCTGCTGTACCTGCACCGCCAGTTCACGTGTCGGCACTAAGACTAATGCGCGTACGGGTCTCACAGCCGTTAACTCTTGCGAAAGGCTGAATGACATCAAATGATGCAAGATAGGCAAGGCGAACGCAGCGGTTTTGCCTGTACCCGTTTGGGCGCCAGCCATCACATCCCGTTTAGCTAAGATGGCAGGGATCGCTTCTAACTGGATTGGCGTTGGCGATTCATAGCCAAGAACCGCTAAGGTATTCACTAACGTGGAGTTTAAGGATAAGGCACTAAAAGACATTGCGGTTAACCACTGAAAATAATGGCTAGAATTTTAGCAGACACAACCCTAAGCGACTAGCGGCATAGCGCTAGTCCTATTGTTATATGCAAACTTGTTTTACGATAGAAATGTGTCGAGATCTTCAGCTAGCTGCGGACGACTAAAGAGATAACCTTGGGCTTGATCGCACTGGTTTTGTTGCAGAAAATCAGCTTGCTCTTTAGTTTCAACCCCTTCGGCGATAATTTCCAGCTTCAACGCATGTCCAAGAGCAATCACAGCCTTAGCGATAGCGGTATTGTTGGTATCGAAGGGAATGTCCCGCACAAAAGATTGATCAATTTTCAATTTATGAATAGGCAGTTTTTTCAAATAGTTGAGCGATGAATAGCCAGTACCAAAATCATCAACCGATAATTCGATACCCAGATCGCCAAGTCGCTTTAAGTCACGGATAGCAAGATCAGGATTCTGCATCATCACACTTTCGGTCACTTCAAGCTCTAAATGCTTTGGGGGCAAACCCGTTTCAGCTAAGACACGTTTCACATCATCCACAAAGGAACTGCGCTGTAACTGTTGTCCTGCCACGTTCACCGCAATGCGGCCAAAATGTTTGCCTTCACCAAGCCAACGCATGCCTTGACGACAGGCAGTTTCTAACACCCATAAGCCAATTTCATGGATAAGACCAATTTTTTCCGCCACGGGTATAAATACCGCAGGCGAAATCAACCCCAGTTGAGGATCGTGCCAACGCAGTAATGCTTCAAATCCCACGGTTTGTCGAGTCACTAAATCGAGTTTTGGCTGGTACATTAAGTACAAAGCATTTTGCTCAATCGCGCCATAGAGGGCACTTTGCAGCTTAAGATGCTCAAAAGATTGTTGAGTTAAGGACTCTGTATAAAAAGCATAATTATTGCGGCCATCATTTTTGGCACGATACATGGCCGCATCGGCGTTACGCAGTAAAGTGTCCGCATCGGTTCCATCATTCGGATACAAAGAAACGCCCATACTCGCCGTTAAACGTAAGTGGTCGCCCGTGCTCACAATAAAAGGTTGCTCAAACACTTGGCGCAATTGATTTATGGCAACTGCGGCATCTGCACTATTGTCGATCCCTGAAATCAATGCCACAAACTCATCGCCACCAATCCGTGATAACACATCCTGATCACCCACTTGACTGCGTAAACGCTTGGCAAGCTCGACCAACATCTCATCGCCTATACTGTGGCCAAAACTGTCGTTGATATGCTTGAACAGATCGACATCAATCATCACAGTCGCTAATTGCAAATTCAGCCGCTTAGCTTGTCGCACTTCTTGCTTAAGCTGCATCATGAACTTCATGCGATTGGGCAAATGCGTTAGCGGGTCAAAATACGCTAAGTGCGTGAGTTGCGCTTCATTCTCTTTCTGGGCTGAAATATCGGCAAACACAGCGACAAAATAACGCACATCTCCAACGTCATCATAAATAGTGCTTATGGTGATATTTTGCGGAAAAATCGTGCCGTTCTTGCGCCGATTCCAAATTTCGCCATTCCATTTACCTTGAGTAAACAAGGTATTCCAGAGTTTATCGAAAAAATCTTTATCATGCCGACCCGAACTAAAAATCCGAGGATTCTGGCCGAGTAACTCTTCCCTCACATAACCTGTGATCTCAAAAAATGCACCGTTAACGTCGGTAATATTGCCATGCCGGTCGGTCACAACGACACCTTCAACCGAGTTTTTAAACACATTGGTCGCCAGTGTCAGTTGTTCTTCAACTGCTTTATGCTTGGAGATGTTGCGAGTCATACCGATAACGCCCACGAGCTCACCCTGGGCATTGAGTGTTGGGAGTTTTAGCGTTTCTAGCCAAAGATGATTTTTAGCTTCACTGCCATCTAAACACTCAGCAACAATGATAGGCGTACCAGACTCGATAGCGAGCCTATCACCCTCTAGAAAAATCTCTGCAATATCAGCACCAAAGAGTTCAACATCGGATTTACCAACAATCTCACTGCGGGGCATTTCCCACGCATTCTCAACACTACGATTGCAAAGAGTGTAAATGCCTGCGGCATTTTTCATCCAAATATGTTCGTCAAAACTATCGATAAAAGTTTGTAAATCGACCGTATCGACACGACTCGGTGAACCTCGGCTTAATGCTTCAGCCGCATTATGTTGGCTCAATATCTCGCCTAACTGGTGTTGAATGCTATCGCTGATAAGCTTAGCGAGTTGTAGCGTTTTTGAATCTACGCCGTGAGCCTTGTTATGATAGAAGCATAAAAAGCCAAAATTAGCCCCAGATGGCCAAGCGAGAGACAAACAAATCACGCTGCCGATTGCGCTACAAGTGTGCCAATCTGAGTGCTGCCGAGTATCCATAATTAACAGAGGCTCACGTACCTGCTCAGTTAGCTGTGATACAGATAATGCAGCCGTGATTTGATGACTGCCTAATCGGGGCAATGCTGAAATTGGCTCACTCAGGCTGGACAACTTAGCATTGTTTAGAGGGGGAATAGTAGATTTATCAATAATATCAAAGGGATTGGAAACGATTTCTGATGGTGTGAGCATTGAGGGCATCACAACGGACTGGCTTATCACAGGCTGGGGGTTGCCACTTAGGTGGCTAAGTATTGCCTGTATTTCACTTTCAGCCGCAGAGTCTGAACTTAACATGCAGCTAAGTTCACCCGCAGCATTCCATGCTAATAACATTGCTTTACTGCTTGATATCTCAGCGACTAAATTTCAGTCACTCAACCAGTTATCCAGCTGTTGCTGCGTAATAGGTACATCTATCATCATCTTGCCAACTCAGATCTCGTTACTGCTCAATCGGCCTACGGCGAGAATACCGTAAGACCTTAAACACATGCCCAATATTGCTACAGAGGGAAAACGCTAACCAAGCAGTAAAATCTCATAAAATTTTACGTTTAACATCAAATCAATACATCTCAATTGGCACTATGGTTGGATCTAAAACTTACTCCATCATATCCACCTTTTAGGGTGGTAGAGGTCAAACCATCAAAATTCACACTAACTTACTCACACTCAGCAGACTGCTTGCACGGGTAAATCCAACTAACATTGCATTTGCTACTTTAGCACAAAATTTTAGTGTCAGTATCGTGATAAGTTTATTGAGTAACAATTAGTTAGACTTAATCAATTAAGTCTTCCCCCGATAATTCAGCACTTTCTTAGCGAGAGAAAACCATCCCTAAAGACATATATCAGCAATAACAGGGTTTTGATTGACAAAAATGCTATCTTATTGTCTACAATGGAAATAATAAGGCTGAAAAACCAAGGATATTTATGCCCACTGACGTCGTATCAAGCCAAGCTACCCTGCTCAACAGTAAACAATTATATCGCATTTGCGAACTCGACCAATTAAGCACAGATTGCCAATCGACAGCAGAACTCACACCTCTCAATGATATTGTCGGCCAAGAACGCGCCCAGCAAGCGGTAGAGTTTGCAATGGGAATTAAAGAAAAGGGTTACAACATCTACGCCATAGGTCAGAACGGCCTCGGCAAACGGACCATGATGCTGCGTTACCTAAGCCGTCACGAGCCAAACGACCATACCCTGTACGATTGGTGCTATGTGGTTAATTTCGATGATACCCGTTGCCCTAAAGTGCTGAAACTGAGCGCAGGGACGGGGCTTGAATTTAAAAAAGCCGTCGAAAAGTTGATGCTTAAACTTGTCAAAGCTATGCCTTTAGCCTTTGATAATGAAATGTATTATGCCCGGACTGAAAAGCTCAAAAGCCAATTATCACAGAAACAAGAAGTCGCACTCACTGAATTAACCGAAGAAGCAAAACAAAAAGGCATCAGCCTCAGTTTAACCATGCAGGGTGACTATCAAATGGTAGCGCTCAATGGTGAAGAACCCCATGACGAAGCTTCATTCGAAGCATTGACAGAGACTGAACGTAGTCAATTTGAAAGTAATATCAATGGCCTAGAAGTTAAACTGCGCGGTATTATTCGCCAAATCACTGAATGGGAAGAAGAATTCAGCGACAAGCAGCAAGAGCATGACGAACAAGTCGCCAAAGAAGTGTTAATTCATTTTATTAAGCCACTCAAAGATAAGTTCAAGCACCAGCCCGAAGCGCGGACTTTCTTAACCGGTATGCAGGCGGATATCTTAGACAATTTAGATATCTTTTTAGAAGAAAGTGAAGAACAACTGGGCCTAGCCTACGCTTCCCTTGAAAAGAAAATGCCCCGCCGCTACCAAGTTAACGTTTTGGTCGCTCAAGGGACTCAAAAATTCCCTATTGTCGTAGAAGAAAGCCCAAGTTATCACAGCCTATTTGGTTATGTGGAAAACGCTACCTTCAGGGGGACAGTGTTCACCGACTTCTCACTTATCCGCTCCGGCAGTCTGCACAAAGCTAACGGCGGCGTGTTATTGATGGATGCGGTAAAAGTGTTAGAACGCCCTTACGTGTGGGACGGGTTAAAACGCGCCCTGCGTTCACGCAAACTCGATTTAAGTTCGCTCGAGCGTGAAGTGTCACTGTCGGGCACGATTTCATTGGCGCCTGAGCCTATCCCCTTAGATGTGAAAATTATTCTGTTTGGCGATCACGAAACTTATCAGCTGTTACAGCACTATGATCCTGACTTCAGTGAGTTATTCCGCGTTACCGCCGATTTTGAAGATGTGATGGACAGAACCTCAACTTCTGAGGCGCACTATGCCCGCTTTATTTCGAGCATAGTTCACGACAACAACATGCTACATTGCGACCGTGCGGCTATAGCACGCATCATCGAATACAGCTCGCGGGAGGCCGAAGATCAACAAAAACTGTCGCTACACTCAGCCAATATTGCCAACCTACTGCGGGAATCAAACTACTGCGCTAAATCGGCAGGCAGTCAGCAAATTTTAGTGCCGCACGTTGAGCAAGCACTGCGAAATCAAGAGCAAAGAGTCTCGCGTCTGCACGACAACATTATGCAAAGCTTTACCAACGGCACGACCTTGATTAGCACTCAGGGCAAAGTGGTTGGGCAAATCAATGCCTTATCCGTCATCTCGACCTCAGATCATCAGTTTGGTATGCCCAATCGCATCACAGCAACCACTGCGTTTGGTAAGGGTGAAGTGATGGATATCGAGCACAGAGTCAAACTTGGAGGCCGGATCCATTCTAAGGGCGTGTTGATCTTAACCGCTTATTTAGCCTCAGTTTTAGGTAAGACGGCGCAAATCCCGCTCACCACTTACCTCACCTTTGAGCAATCATACAGCGGAGTGGACGGTGACAGCGCATCCATGGCCGAATGCTGCGCCATTATCTCGGCTATTAGCGAGCAAGCAATTAGGCAAGATATTGCCATCACAGGTTCGATGAACCAATTTGGTGAGGCTCAGCCGATTGGCGGCGTGAATGAAAAAATTGAAGGCTTCTTCGATGTCTGCAAAATAAAAGGCCGTACGCCAGAGCAAGGGGTGATTATTCCTGCCTCGAACATGGCCAACCTTATGCTGCGCAAAGATATTGTCGATGCAGTGGCACAGGGGGAATTCCATATTTGGGCTATTACCCATGTGACTCAAGCCATGGAATTACTACTCGGTAAAACCGCAGGAAGTTTGCCGCAAACGGCCGCACCTAGCCAAGGGCAATATTCTCCCGAGAGTATTTTTGGCATCGCTCAGCAAAAGCTCACCGCACTCAGATCCTTAGTTAAAACGGATTAAATAAAAGGCACGAGATAAAATAAACAAAAAGGGTTAGCCAATGCTAACCCTTTCTTTATAAAGCTATTAAGCGAAATTACACTAAACTTGCTAGCATTTCATCGCTGTAAGGAACAAGTGCAACGCCATCACGCACGCGAGCGACATAGTCAGGATTGGCAATAAATGGGCGACCGATAGCAATCAAATCAAACTTATTCGCTGCAATCGCTTCACTGGCGGTTTCAGCGCTGTAGCTTCCAACTCCCACTAAGGTTTTGCCATAGTGTGCGCGCACATAGCTTGAAGCTCTGCCGCCTAGATAGTCGAATTCCATACTGTCATCGAAAATCCCAATATGCACAAAAGCGATATCGCGGGATTCCAGCTCTGGCAAGAAGTAATCGAATACTTCGCGGTCACGACTATCTGCCGCCATATTGAAATAAGCCCCTGGAGAAATCCGTAAACCGGTTCTGTCTTTGCCGATACGAGCCACAACAGCATCGACAACTTCAAGCGCAAAACGGGACATATTGGCAGGTGTTCCACCGTATTCATCGGTGCGGCGATTGCTGTCATGGTGTAAGAAAGTATCAATCAAATAACCATTTGCACCATGTATTTCGACGCCATCGAACCCAGCTTCAATGGCATTTTCCGCCGCTTTGGCGTAATCACGCACTAGGCCTTGAATATCCTCAAGTGTGGCAGGTTTTGGTGTGACATAAGTCAGTTCGCGCATTCTTGGCACGCTGCCTTCAATTTTCTGCGCTGATGCCGCAAGCACATCGCCACCACCGAAAAAGTGTGGATGAGCGACGCGGCCCGTATGCCATAACTGCACAAAAATCTTACCGCCATTGGCATGTACCGCATCGGTCACTTTACGCCAGCCAGCAATTTGCGCTTGAGTAAAAATACCAGGGGTATTTGGGTAACCTTGAGCATCGGGACGAATAATCGTCGCCTCTGTGATGATCAAACCCGCTTCGGCGCGGCGTGCATAATAGGCAACCATATCATCAGTCGGCACTAAATCGGCATCCGCCATACAACGGGTTAAAGGTGCCATTAAAATACGATTATTTAAGGTAATAGTGTCATTAAGTGAGTAGGTATCGAACAGATTTACCAATGAATTTGGCGTGGTTTGTGTGGTCATTTTCTCAGTTCCATTCTTGAATATGCATTCAAGATATTATTGTTTGAACGATCATTCAAGTTCATTTTTGAATGTTTGTTCAAATTTAGGTAGAATCTGGCCTAAGCGTTTCTATACAAGTGAATTAAATTCGATGCGTAATGCAGAGTTCGACCGAGAACAGGTACTTCGCGGCGCTATGGCCGCCTTCATGCACAAGGGTTACACCAAAACGAGCATGCAAGATCTTACTCAAGCCACGGGATTACATCCGGGGTCGATTTACTGTGCCTTCACCAATAAACGCGGGTTATTAATCGCGGCCATTGAGCAATATCAACTCGACAGAAACGAGCAATTCAACAATCTATTCGGCAATGGCGAGAATGTGCTGACTAATTTGAAAACCTACTTAGATCATCTCGTTATTGAATGTCTGAGTTGCGATAGCGCCCAAGCTTGCTTACTGACAAAAGCGTTAAATGAAATTGCAGAGCAAGATGTTGAGATCCGAGACATCATCAATCAGTATCTACAATCTTGGCAGCAAGCACTCACGCTACAATTTGCCACTGCAACGTTACAAGGACTCCTCCAAGGCAATCGCAGCTGCGAGCAAAGAGCCCAATATTTAATGATGGGAATTTATGGTTTAAGAACCTTCGCCCACACCCATCCTAATGCCGAAACCTTACAGTACCTTGCAGACCAATTAATGGCAGAAGTCTGCCATTAAAGTGCGTTAATTTGTGGGACAGTAAATATCTGAATGACTAACCGAATATGATTAGGCGAACAAGCGCTAACATTAATAGAAATAAATGGATTGAATAGAATTTTTGCAGAAGATGTCGGGACGATAATTTAGCAAAGCGAATTATTCGTCCCAAGAATGACGATTAGTTTAAAATGTTAACCTATATTAGCTTGAGCAAACACTCGCTCGCCTAATGAATTCAATATCTTACACTCACCTTCAAGTACAGCAATGATAGATTTTCCCTTGCGGAAACTTGCAGGTATCATCACACGCCCAGCTTCACTCACTGGCAAATTACCTAATACGGCGTTGTGCATAATTAACCCTACGGGCGCATCATAATATAAAACAGTTACAGTCGCTTGATTTGCTTGCATCACATTTAACTCACATTAAGCAGCATCTACTGCGTTATATTTACGTCGCAAGAGAGCTCCCTGTCCTCAACATTTTAAAATATCCAGGAAGATATTTTAAACATATTAAATCAATTACTTAAGGTCTTATTCAAATTTTATGATTTTTTATTGGATACAATACTGTCTTATACTGTACACCTTGGGCTATTTAAGCACTTCGGCAAAAAGATGCCAATCTATTTCTATTATGTTAATCAATTACCCACTATCGATCACATATAAGACACAAATAAAGATGCGTTTTTATGCATTTTTTAGAGTAAATAACCTAAATTTGAGTTATCAGTAATCTACTTAGCTTTAAATCCCACTCGAAATCCGCCCCAATGTTTACCGTTTACAAAAATGGGTACCGACAAGTCGTGCATCACTTCGCCCGTATCGCGTTTATAAGTTTGCAATAGCACAGGTTCAGTATGGGCGCCGCAGCGGATCCCTGTCGGATCATTAAACAAGCGTTTGGTTCGATTGTGCACCATATCAACCTCAACTTTGCCTGTCAGTGCTTGGCTAAAGCGTTTATTATGGGTCGGAAAATAACCTTTCCTATCAACGGCTCCCGCATAAATAATTTCGCTGTGTTTTGCCAGAATGGGCTCTTGAATTGTTGGAAAATGCTGATCGGTATAACGATCGAAAGCCGTGCTGTATTTCTGCGGCTGAGTATTGGTAATAGGTTGGTATTTAGGATTAAACAAATCAGCCTCGCTAAAACTGCCACTGGCTAAACCTTGTGCTAACTTGTCACCGCACGCTTTAGCTGCAACATTCGCCAATTGCAGAACCTGCTGATCGAAGGTTTGTGTATCCCATTTAGACAGCGCTTTAAAAATACCCTCAGTGGTCAAGGATAAAGTAAAGGCCTGCTCGGATACGCTATGACTCTGTTTACCCGTCGAATTTAACGAGTCACGTATTTGAGTCACCGAGCGGCTAATGTCGTTAGTAGTGTTGTTATATTGTTTGAGTGAATCTTCCATATCACCTAAGGCATGGGCCGATTGGGTCACAGAAGCCGAAATCTCAGTGAAGTGCGCGTCTAACTCGCCCATAGCCGCGACCACATCGGCGGTTTGCGTTACGACCTTTTCCATCAGCCCAGAAGTTTTATCCGTTTCACTGCGGATTTCTAATAGCATTTTGCCAATATCTTGGGTTGCACCTGCGGTTTTACCCGCAAGGCTGCGTACTTCGTCAGCCACTACCGCAAAACCTCGACCCTGCTCTCCCGCACGAGCCGCTTCGATGGCCGCATTTAACGCCAAAAGATTCGTTTGTTCGGCAACGGAGTTAATCACTTCGGTAATTTTTTGGATTTCTTCGGCTCTTGATTTAAGCGCCTGCACTTGCTCAGCGGCAGTATCAATATCCGTACTCAGTGAACGAATGGCTGCAACACCTTTCTGAGCTTGACTTCGTCCCTGCACGCTAACGCGCTCAGCCTCTTGAGCTTGGCCTAAAATATCTGCCGCATTATCGCCAAGTTGGGCCGTAGTGTGACTCAATTGCCCCGCGGCAACCGCAATGGCGCTGGCATGCTCGCCATTTGATTCAATTGATTTATTCAGTAAATCAATAAAATGCGACACTTCAGCCGAACCGATAGCCATTTTGCTGGTTTGCACACTAATGTCGTGGGCGGGAATGCTTTGCTCTTGTAATACCTTAATGTTTGCCTCATCGGTGTCGAGCTTAGCCTTAGATGCGTGAAAACACACCCACACCACTAAGCCACAGGCAAGAACGCCCAAGATCACCGCCTGCACAATACTCGGAAGATGCAGTCCCTCAAGTAATAAACTCCCCAGAGTGACCAGCGTAAAACTGATGAAAATTAAAATTTTGTGCTGTATTTCCATATACTTCCCGTAACTGCGCAAGGTAAAAATGAAAGGGAAATGCTAAGAGTCGAATCATTAGCCTTCGTTCAGTTGGTATCAATTACAGCGGCTATCGATTACAACTGACTAGGGAGGACTAACTATGATAGCGCTCAAGATTTATAGTTTTAGTCTATTTCTCTGAATAAGCTAGATAATTTATCTCGCTAAATAAACAAAGTACAAGTTAGCTATCATCAACAGTCTCACGAGCGTATGGCATTAGACATTAGTATTAATCTATCGCGATATAGTCCTAGCCTATCTAAAAGCGGATCTTCCTTGATAAAACCAACTTTGCCCTGAAATGCGTGCCCCGTCGCCTTCTAGGTAATAAATCACATAGGGACGACTGCACTTATGCCAAGAAAACTGCTAATATCGGCGCAATTTTTTTGAGCTAACGAGATCAAGATGGGCAGAGCATATCAAAACAAGAAAGAATCCATGGCGAAAACAGCCGGTCAAAAAACCCGCATTTATTCACGCTACGGTAAAGAGATTTACGTTGTCGCTAAGCAAGGCGGCGTTGAGCCCGATGGAAACTTATCACTGCGTCGCTTAATTGAACGCGCTAAGAAAGACCAAGTGCCCGCGCATGTTATTGAACGCGCAATTGAAAAAGCCAAAGGCGGCGGTGGTGAAGATTACGATACCGCCCGTTACGAAGGCTTTGGTCCTGGCAACTGCATGGTCATTGTTGACTGCTTAACCGATAACGTAAAACGTACCTTCACCGAAGTGCGTCAAGCCTTCGTGAAAAACGATGCCAAACTCGGCGGCCCAGGTACAGTTGGCCACATGTTTGATCATCAAGCCGTGTTCGTGTTTGCGGGTGATGACGAAGATGCGATTTTAGAACTGCTGATGATGGCTGACGTTGATGTAAGCGATGTTGAGCTGGAAGATGGCTTAATCACAGTTTACGCGCCGCACACTGAGTACTTTAAAGTCAAAACTGCGCTGACCGAAGCGATGCCAGAGGTTAACTTTGAATTTGACAATATCACCTTCGTACCGCAGGACATGACTAAAGTTGAAGGTGAAGATGTCGTTATGTTTGAAAAGTTTATTGCCGCACTTGAAGATTGTGACGACGTACAAAACGTCTATCACAATGCGGAAATTGATGACTAAACGTTTCTTTCGCCTGAAACAAAAACGCAGCTAATAGCTGCGTTTTTTATTTATAGATCAAAATATTAAGCTTCAATAAAGCAGCCATGAAACCCTAGTGGCAATACCCTGTTCATTTGAGCCGAAGCGATGGGGCCCGCACTGATATCACTGGCACGAAACAAAGACAAACCAGACTGTGCATTATGGTAATCGAGCCAAGTCATCAGTAAATAGGCTTCGTGCTGCTCAGTGGCGGGGATATAGAGCGGCTCTTCGGCAATTTTGCCTTTGCCAAGATAAAACTCGCTATAGCTCGCGTCGCCAAGTGTATCCGCACTGTGCTTGCTGCTGTCTTTTGCATTATGAATACAATACAGAGTGTTACTTAGCCCTGATTCAGATTCGGCTTCTGCTTCATATTTAAAGTTAGAGCTGGAGCCAGAGTTAACAGCTGAATCTGATCTTGCTCCAACGCCAAATAACGGAGCAAACGCCGAAGCCCCGCCTGTTTTCTCTGCAAACGCTTTTTCACCGCTAGTTTGTTTTTTACCCATAATGTGCTGCGAAAACTGGGGAAACTCCATCATCACGCCGCTGCGGTTAATACGTGCAGAGGAAGACAAGGTCTCCGCAAACTGCGCTTTGCTAGTTGCTGTAAGTGCTACTGTGAGCGGTACTGTGAGCGGTACTGTGATAGTCACTAACTCTGCATGGGGTGTCTTAGTTTTACGCTCCCCCGTCAGTAACCCCTTCATCCCTTGGGTTAAAATAGCTGAATTGGGATAGAGGCAAAGCTGCACCGAAAGTTCGTCATTCTTCTCAATGGCTTGACCAAAGTGAAACACAAATCCTGCAGGTAGCCGGTGTAACTGGCGCACGCTAAAATCGGCTTTGTCAATAACTAGTAATTGCGATGGCAATTCGGGGCGCCATTTAAAGGCATCAACATAGGTTTCGCCCTCTTCATACACGCAGGATGAAATGTAAAACACCAGCTTATTCTCACTCTGCGCGAAGGCATGTAAGTAACTCGCCTGTGGTAATTCAATCACTTCCATTCTGGCTATGCTGTCATCGGACGCCACTTGATACACAAGTAATTGCTTCTCACCGCCGACATACCAGACGCCAAAATTCCATAGTCCACCTTGTCCGTCATCGAGCGGGTGAGCAGAAAAGGGCAAGCCCTTAAATTTGTCACCAAAGTTTTTCACGCCAAGCGTGGTTAAGGTCTGGGCATCAAGTCGATAGGGTGAACCCGCCTCCCATAAGGCGAGCAACTTGCCGTGGCGCGGCTCAAAGAGTGCAAGTGGGATTGGATTTAGTCCCACCTTTAGAGGCACTGATGACCAGCTTACCCAGCGTGACTCTTCACTGCAAAGGGATGAAGCCACTGCAATCAGCCGAACTGACTCAGGCACTGCTGTTAGTGCTGCAGGAAGGCATCAGCAACGCCGTACGTCACGGCAAGGCGAATCAACTGCAATTGAGCATGCAAGACTCTCAAAGCGCGCTGGTATTGCAACTAAGCGACAACGGCGTGGGGCTAACACGGGGAGCCGCGCGAAACGCATCAGCTAAAAGCGGCACAGAGCTAAACGGTCCAGGACAGTTCGGCACTAGGCAGTTCGGTACTGGGCTCGGCGGCATGCAGGAAAGGCTACAACCCTTTAATGGCACCTTGGAGTTAAGAGCAAATGACTCGGCGCCCGGCTGCCAACTCACCCTCACACTCCCTGCACTCGCTTAACTTTTTATTAAAAACGCTTTGGGATCTCTATGGATACGCAAAACAACATTATCAGTGTCGGTTTAGTAGAAGATCAACAATTGGTTCGCCAAGGTATCGCCAGCCTGCTCGCCATTTCCGACAACATTCACGTGTTGTGGCTGGCCGAAGACGGCCAAGATGCACTCAAAAAGCTTGCCAGCAATCCCGTCGATGTACTGCTCAGTGATATCCGTATGCCAAATCTTGATGGTATCACCATGCTCAAACAAATACGGCAAAGTGCCAATCGCTTACCTGTCATCATGTTAACCACCTTCGACGACAGTGAGTTATTCCTCAATAGTTTACAGGCGGGAGCCAACGGCTTTTTGCTCAAGGACGTGTCACTCGACAAGTTACTGCACGCCATCGAAACCGTCGCCAAAGGCGGCTACTTGATAGAGCCTTCGGTGCTCAAACAGATGAGAGAGCCTAAGCCCACACCTAGCGTTGGGGTAACTAGAAATGAATTATTGTCGGAACGGGAGCGGGAAATTCTCAGTTTTATGGCGGGTGGCTTCTCCAATAAAGAAATCGCCAATGCGGTATTTTTAGCCGAGGGAACAGTAAAGAATCATGTCTCTAACATACTCACTAAACTCGATTGCCGAGACCGTACCCAAGCTGTGCTCAAGGGATTGCAACTGGCATTGATCTAACCTAATAGCATTCTGCAAAAGCCAATTGCCAACAAAAAGGGCCATTTAAGGCCCTTTTTGTGCTCATCTAAAGCGATGAGTTATAGCTAAAACCTAACGAAGATCCATCTCTTGGATAATTTCATGGGCAATAGCTGGCGTTGTACAGCTCGGGGTTTCATGCAAATCCGCTTTTAACTGACCTTTACGGTGCTTAAGTGCTGCATCTAATTTTTTCGATGCGGCTTTGATTGCTGGGTACATAACCTCATCGGTACCTGAAGCAGAAATACGGCTTCCTTCATAATTCGTACGAAGCTCAACCTGATACTCGCCATGCTCTTTCGCAATAATAATGTCCAGTGCGATCAGAGAGGGGAAATGGGTGGCGATTTTTGCAAATTTTTCGTTAACATCTTCTCTAATAGAATCAGTAACATCGACGTGGTGACCAGAAATATTTATTTTCATAGGTTGTCCCTTTTAGTGTCATTACTTTTATTTTTGCTTCACTAATAGAGCTTGGGGCATGCAGGATAAAACACAAGGGTTATTGGCAAATATTTCGGTCAACTCAGGTATTAGCATCTCCTAAATGTGACCTCCATCAAGAAGTCAAAAATAAAACAGCGAGAAAAACATGATTAAGTGATTGATTTATAAACAGGCATTAATAATAAATCAATCACAAAATGCAATACGACATAAGGTAAATACGCTTAATATTTACGTTGCACACTCTGCTGCCAAAACTGTTGGGACAAATGATGCGTCTTGGTCGATAAACGCGACACTTGATCACCCCGCGCTGCCGCATCGAGCGTCTGCTCTAAACTCTGTTGAGCCAAGTCGCTGATCACATGGATAGCTCGGCTAATTTCTGCGGCCACGGAAGTCTGCTGCGTCATCGCCGCCGCATTATCATCGCTCAAAGAATTAATTCGCGAAATAGATGAAAGCAACTCGCCAAAAGCCACACTCGCATCTTGCGCTAAGCTTACCGAACGTTTTACCTGTTCCTGCCCTGCCATCATGGTCGAGGTTGCCCTTTGAGTGCTTTCCCTAAAACGACTAACAATTAACTCAATTTGTGAGGTTGATTGGCTAGTACGGCTCGATAATTGTCTGACCTCATCGGCCACCACGGCAAAACCACGACCACTCTCCCCAGCCCGCGCCGCTTCAATTGCCGCATTTAAGGCTAATAAGTTAGTTTGGTCGGCAATGGCACGTATGACTTCGAGCACTTGGTGAATCGCACTGCTATCTTGTTCAATAGCTTGTACAACATCGGAAAAGTGGCTCACTTGTACACTTAACTGATGTATCGCATCAATAACCGTTTCTAAACGAGAATGCCCGCGTTGAGCCGCCTCATGGCTCGACACCATTTCCGAGGCAGTGCGATGAATGTTTCCCGTTACTTCAGCAAAACTGGCACTCATCTGCTCCATCGCAGTCGCAGCTTGCGTGGTTTGTTCACTCTGACTATCAGCGTGCTCCCAAGTGTTTGTAATGGTTTGTTTAAGGCTGACACTTTGTGCTTGGATCTCACTGGCAGAATCAGCCATACGGCCAACAACGCCACCAATTTCAGTGATCAAAAAACGTAGGGCGAGGTCTAATTTACCGATCTCATCTTGGCGGCCGGTGTACACGCCCGTAGCGACGGGATCGTCAATAATGTTGGTTGCCATAGACACAAGCTTTTGCAGCGGCTGCATCAAGTAATACCATGCTAGGCACGTGAGACTCATTCCCACCATCGCGGCAACTATGGGGGAATAACTGGCAATCATCGCCGTAGCCGTAATCGAAACCAACATGGCCAGCAGTATTTTACCACTGAAACCTAACCTATCTTTACGCAATACTTTAGGTTGCTTGCCCTGATTAATATCACTGTAAATACTCTCAGCGGCTTTAATCTGCTCAGGGGTAGCTTGGCGACGAACAGATTGATACTCATGAACTTTACCATCTTCATACACAGGCGCGACGTAGGCATTCACCCAATAATAGCCGCCCGTTTTGGTGCGATTTTTAACTATCCCCATCCAAGGCTTGCCCTGCTTAATTCGCTCCCAGAGGATCTTAAATGCAGCCGCAGGCATATCTTGATGGCGCACTATGTTATGTGGATTCCCTTGCAACTCAGCAACACTAAACCCACTGATCTGCGAAAAGGTCTGATTCACATATTTAATATTTCCCTTCAGATCCGTCGTTGATAGTAAAATCGCATTATCTGACAGGTGTGTTTCACCATTTGTAGAATTTTTATGCATAGGGTTATCAGGCTAGGTCTCGGTAAAAAAGATAACGCATTCTGCCAAAACCGTCGTCTATCAAAATTGATAAAGCTCACATTGGCAGCATAAAAATTAACCTAATACTAAACAAGCAGTAACCACTAAACACATATCAACAAATAAAAACAAACAATTGTGACAGGGCGCTCGTTACGCTACATACGTTAAACTCGTCACCCTACACTCGCTAAAGCAGATCAGCTTAAGATCACAAATTCACATTCGAATCTAAATGATATCGTTTATCATTTGAATTAACTAAGTTATACTTCTCGCGGTTAGCTATCTACTGCTATAGAAATGCATTCGTCGTTAAGCCAAAAAGCTCAAGCACACTTTGCAGAATCAACAGTAACAGATAGCCATAACAGACCCATATTGGCTCGAAATGAGAAGTGGCACTTATGTCTAATACACCCGCGTTTGAAACCTCAACGCAATCTTCTACAACCCAAATGCGCTCGTTCTCGCTGATTTCGCGGGGAATTGTGCAATGGTTTAAGCTTGAGCAATCGCAGTTTGCCTTCAAAGTCTTTGCCCGTGCGAGTGCCGCTCTACTGGCGGGTTATGTTGCGGCAGCAACCTTGGCTTGCCTGCTGACATTAGTGCTACCTATGCCGCGCTTTGAAAGCACGATAACGGCCAATATGTTAGCTTTCCTGTTTTATGCCATTGCTATTATTTATGCCTTTTGTGTGCGTAAAACCTGGCATGCGTGGCGAGATTTAGGCTTAGTGAGTTTGTTATGTTTTGGATTGATCAAGGTATGTGGGCAATAAGATGAAAGAGACATTTTTTAGAACTTTATCTTGGCTACATACCTGGGCAGGCTTGCTGGTATGTTGGGTATTATTGTTGATCTTTTTTGCGGGTAGCTTGAGCTATTTTCGCCATGAGATCAGCCTTTGGAATGAACCCGAATTACACAAAGGGGTTTATCAAAACTACCGAGCCGATACACTCGAAAACCAATTAGATAAAGGTCAAAGTTACATAGAAGCGCATTCGCCGGCAACAGCGCAGCGCTGGATGATAGGTTTTCCAACTGAACGAACCCCCTTTCAAAGCGTTAGCTGGCAACTGCCACCAGAAAAAGGTCAGCGTCGTGGCAAGACTGAAGAACATGTAGCCTTAGCAGATGGCAGCGGCATGATCTCTGAAGTGCGTGAGAGTCGCGGCGGTGATTTCTTCTATCGTCTGCACTTTGACTTGCACTATATGTCCGCTATTACAGCCCGCTATATCGTCGGCGTTTGCACTATGTTTATGCTGATCGCCCTTATCAGTGGCATAGTGATCCACAAACGGATCTTCAAAGATTTGTTCAGTTTTAGACGGGATAAAGGCGCTCGCTCTTGGCTAGACGCGCACAATGTGAGCTCTGTCATCGCCCTACCCTACCATTTGATGATCACTTATACAGGGCTTATTACCCTAATGCTTATCTATATCCCATGGACGGTTAATACCGCCTATTCGGGTGATAACCAAGCTTTTTTAAAAGAACTTAATCCCGCCAGACAAACCGAGAAAGCTGCAGGGATTAGTGCGCCACAGGTGCAACTAAGCCAATTACTACCTCAAGTGAAAGCCGCATGGGGCGATGCGCCAATTAAGCAAGTGATAGTGTCATACCCTAAAGATCAAAATAGCCAAGTGACCTTTTACCAAAACACAGGTAAAGATGTGACCGATGAAGCCAATATTTTGATATTCAACGGGGTAAATGGTGAGCTTAAATATGCCAGCCCGCACGAAACCTCAGGAGCCTCCGCGACTTACGATACTATGATGTCGCTGCACACGGCACGTTTTGCCGCCCCGCTGCTAAGATTTTTATTCTTTTTCTGCGGTTTATTAGGCTGCGCTATGATCGCGACAGGCACTTTGATGTGGGCCATTCGTCTACGTCAAAAACAGCAAAAATTGATCGATAAAGGCGAGAAACCAAGCTTTGGATTACGTTTAGTTGAAGGGTTAAACTTCATGTTTATCTTAGGATTACCCTTAGGCACTGTAGCCTTCTTTTACGCCAATCGTCTCTTATCAACAAGTTTTGCAAGCCGCTCTGAATGGGAAGTTCACAGTTTCTTTATCGCGTTAGCGGTAATGGGTGTTTGGGCTTTCTTGGGTCGTTCACGTCGCCAGTGGCAAACCGCATTACGACTCACAGGGACTTTGTGCTGTGCGCTGCCCGTGCTCAATGCCTTCACATCACCAAGCAATATCATCGACAATATCCAATCCCATCAATGGGCTTTAGTCGGATTTGACGTGCTCGCAGTGCTACTTGGTGGCGCTATGCTATTTGCCAGTAAAAGAGTGACTTTGATTGCTAAGGCCCCCACTAAACGCCCAGCAAAAACAAAAAATGCACGTAGAAGCGAATCCCAAACATCCCTTGCCAGCGACCTTAGTTCGTCACCTTCATTGGAGGAAGCCAAATCATGATGCCAGAATTTATTCCCCTACTTGGGATCTTAGGTTTGAGTTATCTTTCCCTCGCCCTGTTTGCCTTAGCTAAATTTGGTCACTTCAAGGATGTGTTCAATCGTCCACCAGCACAATGGCAAAGTCGTTTACTAACCTTGTTTGCTTGGTTACTACTAGCATTTAGCTTAAGTGCCTGCGCGAGCGATCAAGGCTGGGCCTACGGGAGCATTTTGTTTATGGGAATAATTTCCCTCGCGGCAATGCTGGTCATCCTAACGTTAAGCTACAGCCCGCGCCATTTACCGATAGGAATCGTCACTGGCAGCGTGCTCACTGGCACTCTATTACTGAGTGCTGGGATCTAATGTCCAGCTAACACTGGCATGGCGATCATGGCTAAGTGAGCACCGCTAGGCTATAGTGCCCTGATGTCCTTCAGATAGGAGAAAATAATGGGCTTTAACTTAACGGTTAACTGGCAAACCTCGCCCGCCGAAGAAGGCGAATTTTGTCGAGACCACAGTATTACCTTTGGCAGCGGCCAGACGATTCAAGCCTCGTCGGCACCGGAATACAAAGGCAATGGGCAAAATGTCAATCCAGAGGAAAGCCTGTTGGCTGCATTATCCTCATGCCATATGTTGACCTTTCTAGCAATTGCGCATCTTAAGCGCTTACCTGTAACCTCCTATGTGGATAATGCCACTGCAGAGCTGGGTAAAAACGAGGCGGGCAAGTTGGCCGTGACAAAGATGGTGCTCAATCCTAAGGTCATTTTCGCTGAAGGGGTCGAAGTCAGCCAAGAAACCCTTGAGAAAATTCACGAGAAAGCACATGCAAATTGCTTTATCGCTAATAGTTTAGCAACAGATATTCAAATCAAGTTTTAGGATTTGAGCAGATCTTTATGGCCCGCTGATGGTTTTCCTAAGCGGGCTTTTTATTGCCACACCGTAACTCAATACCTGTCTGAATCATTGCTATCATCGAATTATCCGCGCCACCTAACCATCCACATAGTTTAACTTTTCACCATTATTCAGCTCAGGTCCAGCTTTTAAACAGTACGATAGAAGCCAATCTTAGCTTGGTATCATCTGTTGGAGTTAAAAGATGCACATTCAACCACTGCGAAATTCCCCGTCTGTCAGCCCACAAAAAAATGTCTCCACTGCTGAATTTGCACAGGTTAAAAATCCAGTTCAAACCAGCGCACCCGCGTCAACTGATACAGTAACGCTTTCTAGCGATGCAAAAAAATTGGCGGCGAATGCGCAAAAACCAGCAGAAATGCCAGCACTGATGGATAACATAGAAACCTTAGTCGAATTGAAACACGCGAAGATGAAGTATCAAGTGATCGCCGACATGACCAATTTAGCGACAGGAACGAGCCAAGGGATTTCAGCGCCAACGGCCTATTATCTAAGCCATAACGAAGACGCGAGAGCAATGACAGTTAATCACCTTGCCCAACAACAGCAAGTGAACACTATGCAAACCTATGCGGAAACAAGTAAAAATGGGAATAGAAGTATTAATGAATGGGCATAAAAATGGGTGTTGTCTCGGGAACCAAGAGACAACACCCTAACTTTGTACGCGGACATGCTAGCCGAGATACCTTAAATTTCGGTTAAATACTGAATTTAAATATCAATTACTTAGCTTTCATATCCTGTGCCATACCTTTTACAGGCAAAGGTTGCACTTTTAAGGCTGGGATTGGCTGTTTAACCAACTCATCCTTTAAATAACTTATTGCAGTTTCAAGCTGCGCATCTTTTCCATTAAAGGTAGCAAAAGGTAAGTTATCGACTTCAATATCCGGCGTTACGCCATGGCCTTCAAGCACCCAGCGGCCATCCATTGCATACTGTGGATACTCGGCCACCCGCGCCATCCCTTTATCGGTCAACGCATTTCGCCCAGATAACCACACACCCGCACCTGCCGTTTGCTTACCAATTAAGGGCGCAATACCGAGTGCTTTAATCCCTGCGGAGAAGGTTTCGCCGTCGGAATAGGTCAGTTCATCGGTTAACACCACTAAATGACCGCGGAAGGTTTGTTGCATATTGGTGTTTGGCGTGCCGTGGGTCGGTTGCCAAAACGCCCAAGCGCGACGCAATAACTTCTCGATAATCCAACTGTCAATATTGCCACCGCGGTTACGGCGAACATCGATAATCAAACCCTCTTTATTGTAGTTGGCATAAAACTCACGGGCGAAACTTTCAATATCACCACCACCCATGGCATATAAGTGCAAATAACCCATCTTGCCCTGACTTGCATCCTCGACCACAGCCGCGTTATGGCTCACCCAATCTAAGTAACGTAATTGACTGTCCACCACAGCGCTAACGGGCATGACGATAGTTTTATGGGTTTGGCTACCACGCTTAAGCTGTAGTAATACTTGCTTATCCTGTTGATTGCGCAGAAGACGCGTGACGTCGGCCACATTCACCACTGGCGTGCCATTAATAGCCAACAGCATATCGCCTTCTTTAGCATCGACTTCGATACGATTTAACGGTGAAGCATTAGCCGGTAACTCAGGATCGTTACTGTAAATGTGCGCGATTTTAACGCCATCTGCAGTTTGTTGTAGGCGCGCGCCAAGGCTTGCCGCTTTAGCCGCATCGGGATCTTGAGGTAAATCACCACCGCGCACCTGTGAGTGCAAAGAATCTAACTCGCCCATCATTTGCATGAAAATGTCGTTCAGTTCGTTACGATCGGTCAAACGGTCGAGCAAAGGCTGATACTTAGCCTTAGTGGCTTGCCAATCGAGGCCGCGCATTTTTTTGTCGAAGAAAGATTCTCGGTGCATCAACCACGCATCTTCAAACATTTGTTGCCATTCAAGCTGGGGAGAAATCGCTAACTGCCATTGTTCCGTTTGCACTTTAGCGTTCGCCGTGTCACCAAGTTTGTCGCCGCCGTCGACGATCAGTAACGCCTTATCATCGCTGTGTTTGCGTAACATCAGCTTTTTACCATCGGCAGCAACCGCATACTGACCCACATCCTCAGCAAAAACCTCGGCTTTAGGGCTTAATCGGTCAAATTTGATGGTCATTAAATTAGGTGCGACATCGTCGCCAATAGCTTGATCTAACAAATAAAGTCTATCATCGACGACGCGCAGCTTACTGTAATTGCCTGAATCGACAGGCACTTGCCATAAACGCTGGGAGATCCCTGCCCAATCGATTTTCACTGGACTCGGTTTATCCTTAGCATCGGTTTTTTCAACTTGATTCGATTCGAGTTCATTGGGTTTACTAAAGGGGAATTTGGCATTTTTGACCAGTGCGATGGCAAAAATTTGGCTGCGTTTATCAAACACAGGGCCCATGTTTCTATCGCCCCAAGGTGAACTTGGTGTTGCGCTGAATTGGCGGTTTGACAGGAAATATAGCCACTGGCCGTCACTGCTAAAAGTTGGCGAATAGGACTCGTATTTGTCGCTGGTGATCGTCTCGGCCTTATTTTCATCCACAGAATACAGGACGATTTGCGGACGTTGTTTACCGATTTCCGACTTAGTTAATGCAATAAAACGGCTGTCACCGGACCAGCGGATATCGGCGTAAGGCCCAAGTCCCTCGCCATTAGTGATGATTTTTTGATTGGTATTTTTCTTTAAGTCGAGCAGCCAAACGTTACCATCGTTATCGTCATGGGCGATAAATCGACCGTCACTGGACAAATTAAGACTCATTCTTAAAGTATGACCGTCTTTGGTTAACTGTTTAGCGCCACTGCTGCCATCAGCAGGGAATTGCCAAATTTCCTGCTGACCTGCCATGTCGCTAATCGCATAAACCGACTTGCCATCTTGGCTCAACACAGCTTCCCTAACGCGATAAGTCCCCGGCAGTGCAACTTGAACTAAACGCGAGCCATCAATACCCGCGATCGCCACGTGGCTGCGGGCGGTGATCACTACTTTATCGCCAGCGGGGGCCAAATTAGTTGAAGAAGCGTAATCCATAGGATCTTTTACCCAATGCTCGCGGCGCTCGGCAAAATCGGAAATGAGTTCAATATTGAGTAACGAGTCTTTAGCGGCCGCAATATCAAACACATGGATATCCGCACCCAACTGGAATACCACTTTGCCTTGGTCCATCCGCGCACCGCGGACCTGCCAATCTTTAAATTGAGTTAACTGTTTTGCACCTGAACCATCGAGTGCACTCGACCAGAGGTTGTCGTTGCCATCGCTGTCGCTAATAAAATAGAGTCTGTCCTGCCATAGCATAGGTTGGCGCACTGAGCCGTCGTGTTGGCCGCTGAGCAACTGTGCTTCGGTTTTGCTGCCGAGTTTAAAGCGCCATAATTCACCTTTTGCGCCGCCACGGTACACTTTGGCATTATCGCCAGTCACTTGCAGACCAAAGCGGGTGAAGTACACGTATTCGTTGCGATCATCAATCACACCTTCAACTGCATCGGCTAAGGGTAAATCTGTGGTGGTGAGGGTTTGAGGATCGACGCTGCGCAGCATCCAATTATTAGCAGGACCAAAGCCCGTGTCGGTAGAATATAAAATCTCGCCTTTGGCAGTCCAGCCCTGAACTCGTACACGGCTATTCTCAAAAGTCACCCGTTTAGCAACACCGCCCGTAATGGGGATCACATACACTTCGCTCGCGCCTTCATAGTTGGCAACATAAGCAACCCACTTACCGTCGGCCGAAATAGTCGCCCCTAGCTCTTCCGCAGGTAAACTCGTTAAGCGAGTAGCCGCTTTTTGACCTAAGGTCTGAGTCCATAAATCCCCTTCTGCAGTAAAGACTAAGGTTTGATCGTGCAACGCGGGCGCACGGTAATACCCTTGATTGCTCACCGCATCGGCAGCGATGGTTTGGAACGCTCTTAATGTGCCAAGGGCAAGCATACAGCAGGCGACAGAATGGCGAAGTTTCATGTATGACCTCTATCCTATTGTTATTTTTAGCAATAGACTCTTTACTACGAGATTTTGCTAGCAGATTTAGCGAAGAAATTCTTGCCATGGGCTTTTATAAAAAACCACAATCAAGTCCAAAGCATGACAATTGAGCCCAACAAGCTAGCAGAATTTGATAGAGAGTTCAGTAACTTCAAGTCAGAGAAGTTTTAGCAAATGTGTCACATCTTAAATCGCGGAGGAACAACTGAATAAAAGACAAGATTCTTTAAAGGAAAACATCAAAGATCATAACGTTACCGTATTACACTCGGATAAAAACATACCAGAGTCGGACATGAGTGGCTAACGTGAAGGGCTAATGTTAAGGGCTGACATACAGCGTCTTTAGCGGACTGTTTAGACGGCTCATATTAGACTGTTTCGCCAGTGTCATTTGTTGCCATTTATTGATCACTCGTGCAATTTCACCGTTATCCATCAATGCCTTAATCGCATGATTAAACTGCTCTAACTGGCTTTTCTCGATACTCGCTTTACTGAACATTAAATGAATATGGTTTTGATCTAACACTAACTTAAGTGGTACTAGCTTGATGCGTTGATGCTGGCTGGCGATATAGGGCATAGCTAAGGTATCTCCGACGATCATATCTCCCCTACCGTAGATAAGCATTTGCACAGACTTATCTGAGTCGGGACTTAATACTAACAAGTGCTCCTGCTCTAATCGATATTGAGATTCTTGATAATCTGCACCATACCAACCGCTAGAAGGGACAAGTAGACGCAATTTTTTGGTAAAAATGTCCTCCCATTTATCGATATTAATCTGATCTTTTTGCTCATCGAGTACAAATAAGCGCAACTCTTCATCTCGGTAATAGGTTGAAAAAAGAGCATAGTTTTGACGTTCATCCGTCATAGTCGCTCCCATCAACACATCTAACTGTCCTGCTCGCAACATCTGATGCGAGCGCTTAGCGGGCACATTAATAAAATGAACTTCACAACCAAGGTACACTGCAAATGCCCGCATCAGATCCACATCTAAGCCTTGTGCTTCTCCTTGAGGATCTTGCCAAGCATAGGGAGGCCAATCGTTGTAACCGACTTTAATCGTGTTCTTACAAGGTAAAGGGCTATTGACCTGCGACGCACTTACAGCGGGCAAGACTAAAAAAAACATAAATAAGACAGGAACGTATTTAAACCATGGCATAGGCTAAGTTACTTGCCTCTTAAGTTGATGATCCTCTCTTGATTAAGATGAAGTATAACGATTCAGTGTCAGACTTCCGCGAGGGGGTTCTACCTCAGTAAGCGTAGTTGTCACTTAGATAGCGCGCCATAAACACCGGCGAGATCACAGTAATTAGCCTAAAAAAGGACGGGGGATAATAACAAAAAAGCACAACAGCCAAGAGTGAGATCTAAACGACTCACTATGCTGCGATAAAGGCTAAGCCTGAACGCAGGAAATAAAATAAAGTTTTATAAATTTAAATCAGACACTTATAAATAATAGCAACAACTTTAGTGGGATCCCCCATATCGACTTGTAACCAAACTATGTGTGTTCCCCCCCAATTCCTCACCCTGAGCCGTGGCGGACTCTTTAGCTTCATCAAGCCGGTTTTCATGGCGGCTCACCCCAGTGACTAAAGCAAAACTATCGCAGTGGGTGACTTCAAAATCGTAGGCCACGTTAATGCGACGATATAGTTCATGCTGCTTGGTCGCACATCCAGATATTAAAACGCAAAAACATGTACTTAACAGAAAAAATTTAGACAAATCAATTAACCCACAGATTAAACACGCGGGTGAACATAACTAATTGCAATAGATAAAATTGTGAACAATGTCACATATAAGAAACCAAGGATAATACAGAAAGTTACAAATATTAATTAAATATCATGTAGTTAACTAAGGGTTGTTTTATGTTCACTGGTAACACAAGCTCATCAATTCCTCACCATAAAACTCACACTTGTAAAAAAAGGGAGCCAAGCTCCCTTCCTGCTTTTACGCCATGTTATTCCACTGCTAGGCAGACATCAGTAGGGCTAAAGCCCTTAAGCTAATATTTTGAATAAATGCACTTTTAATGCAGCAAAATCTGCCGCTAATTCCGCAGATAAGATGGGCTTACTCGCAACAGCTTCAAGCTCAGGCGGCAAGGGTAAGTTAAGCGTTAACTCTCTATCCACAACATCCTTAAATTTAGCGGGATGCGCCGTCCCCAAAAATATACCCACTTCATCGGGCACTAAGGTTAAAGATAAGGCCTTAGCCGCAATCGCCGCGTGGGGCTCAGACACATAACCCTGTGCATGCAACTCAGCTAATGCCTGTGACGTTTGATCCTCCGATAAGCGAATACCCACTAAGCTACTCAGTGGCCAGCCTAATTTCTCACAAATGGCTTCCACACGCGGCCAGTTACTGGGTTCACTCACATCCATGGCATTGGACATTGTCGCTTGAGTCGGATTGGGCTGCCATTGGCCATTGTCTAAATAACGCGGCACAGTATCGTTGGCATTGGTCGCGGCAATAAAGCGTTTAACCGGTAATCCCATTGCTTTAGCGAATAAACCTGCGGTGAGGTTGCCAAAGTTACCACTTGGCACTGAAATCACAGGATCGGCTTCATGGCGTTGTTTAGATTGGGCAACTGCTTCAAAGTAATAGCAAATTTGCGCGAGTAAGCGGCTGATGTTGATAGAATTTGCCGAGTTTAAGCTCAACCCATCGCGGACTTCGGGATCATCAAAGGCGCGCTTAACGAGATCTTGGCAGGCATCGAAATCGGACGAGACGGCGACTGTATGGATATTCTTGCCCAACGTAGTGAACATCTTTTCCTGTAGTTCACTGATCTTACCCTTAGGATAGAGCACCACCACATTGACTTTCTCAAGCCCATAGAAGGCATCGGCAACCGCTGCGCCAGTGTCGCCCGAGGTCGCAGTCAAAATGGTTAAGCGCGTGTCGCCCACAAAAGCATTAACGCATTGCGCCATAAAACGCGCCCCAAAATCTTTAAACGCCAGTGTTGGACCGTGGAATAATTCGAGGCAAGCGCGCTGCTCATCGACGGCAACCAAAGGTAAATCAAAGTTAAAGGCACGCTCAACTAATTTATCGACCGCATCTTGACCTAACTCAGAGGCAAGCCATGCGCCGAGTACTTTTTTACTGCGCTCAACGAATGGCAACGCCAGCAGCCCTTCAATATCGTCTAATACGGGTATTTGACTAGGAAAGAACAAACCTCTGTCTTTACCTAACCCCAGCTGTACCGCCTCTTTAAAGCTCACTTTCTGCGAAGGGTGTTTTAAATTATATAGTTCCATGCTCACTCAACCTTTTGATGCTAAAACTTAAATGCTAATTTTGGGTACTTAGTCTTAGCTAAATTAACTATTAATCGACTCTACGCGTACCTTGCTCATCGAGGCGACACACGTGGGCAAAGCCACCCACCTCGGTGAGATAATGCTGTTCTAACCAGGCTTTAGCGGTATTTGCCGTGGCTAAATCATCGGTAATCGAAAACAGCGTTGGGCCGCTGCCAGAAATCCCCGTAGTCAACATGCCTAAATCGGCTAAAGCGGCTCTGGCCTTGTCGTAACCCGGAATCGCGGCGGCGCGATAGGGCTCGGCTAACACATCCTTTAATACGCTGATCGCAAGCTTGGCATTCTGCTGGTAAGACGCATGAACAAAGGCGCTTAAATAACGGCCAAAATCGATAGTGACACTTTTATCATACTGATCTGGCATGAGTTTGCGCATCATTGCCGTTGAAAGTGAAATCCCTGGATAGGCCACAACCCAATACCATTCTTTAAAGCTGGGTATAGCTTCACAGACATTGCCCGGCACATTGAGCATCAATTGCATGCCGCCCAAATAACAGGGGGCAACGTTGTCATAGTGCACACTACCGCTGATCTTCCCTTCAAACTCGCCCATCAGTTCCAGCAGTGATTGCTCGTTATAGGGTCTATCAAAATGTTCATTCAGGGCATATAACGCCGCCACGACTGAGCTGGCACTCGAACCTAAACCACTGCCGACGGGCAGGTTCTTTTCCAGTGTGAGTGCCACGCCTTTATCTGCTTTACCCAGCGCAGTTAAAAACTCCTTACTCATGGCTGTTAAGAAGAATTCGGCACATTGGTACACAATATTGTCTTGCGGATTATCAGGTAGTTTATGGGCCCAAGCGCCGGTCTGTATCAGACTCACACCCGACGCTGCCGCGGCGATAGTCACTCTATCGCCCAGTAAACTGCCATCAATCGGCGCTAATGCAGCGCCCAGTAAATCAAATCCGACTCCTACGTTACCCATAGAGGCTGGAGCGTAAACGGTCAAACTCATACACTCACCTCACGAGTCCAATTCAAGGTTCTTAATACATCGGCAAAGGCACCAGCAGCGGTCACTTCAGTCCCTGCGCCATAGCCGCGTAGCACAAAGGGAATGGGCTGATAATAGCGGCTATAGAACGCCAAGGCATTTTCACCACCTTTAACGCTATAAAGCGGATCCTGTGCATCCACTTCGGCGATACGCACACGGCACACACCATCCTCAATTTGCCCCACATAACGCAGCACTTTACCTTGGGCTTTGGCCTGCGCCACTTTTGCGGCAATTGCAGCATCAACTTGCGGTAATCGTGCCATAAAGCTTTCAACATCACCTGAATCATCAAACTCGGCTGGCAATACAGATTCAACCTGCACGTCACTGAGCTCTAACTTTAGTCCCACTTCACGGGCAAGAATGAGCACTTTACGCGCCACATCCATACCACTCAAATCATCACGGGGATCGGGCTCAGTAAAACATTTTTCCCGCGCCAGACCAGTCGCCTCGGAAAGCGTCATACCTTCATCGAGCATACCGAAGATAAAGGATAAAGAGCCCGATAAAATACCGTTAAACTTATGCAGTTTATCACCCGCAAATAACAGTTTTTTCAGGTTATCGATCACAGGTAAACCCGCACCAACTGTGGTTTCGTATAAGAATTGGCGACGCTGTTTTAATGCCGTTTGGCGCAGTGCTTGATAATAAGCATAATCGCGAGTGTTCGACTTTTTGTTCGGCGTGACAACATGCAAACCTGAGTTCATCACATCCAAATACAGATCCGATACTTGCTCGCTCGAGGTGCAATCCACCAGCACTGGATTAAGCAATTGTTGCTCTTTTGCCCATGCGAGTAATGCTGGGATATCACAAGCTTGCTGACTATCGGAAAGCAAACTAGACCAGTTGCTTAAATCGATGCCCGCACTGTCGAGTAACATCTTGTTCGAATTCACTATACCGCAAACACGGATACTGATGTGCTGCTCTTTAAGCATGGCGGACTGTTGTTTTATCTGCTCAAGCAGGCCTGCCCCCACATTGCCGCAACCCACTAAAAACACATCTAAATACTGCTGCACATCGAAAAAGCCTTGATGACAAGCCGCCACCGCATGCTTAGTCTTACGCTGCTCGATCACAGTCGAAATCGAGCGCTCGGACGAACCTTGGGCGATGGCGATAATGTTCACGCTCGCCTGCGCTAACGCTTGGAAGAAACGCGCTGCCACGCCTTTGTGGGTGCGCATGCCATCACCAATCAAAGAAACGATAGCGAGCTCATGACGCATAGCAATAGGTTCAAGCAAGTCACTTTTTATTTCTAATTCAAACTCTTGCTCTAAGGCCCATTTCACTTTGGCCGAGTCAGACGTCGCCACACAGAAGCTAATACTGTATTCAGAGGAGCTTTGGGTGATTAAGGACACAGACACGCCGCTGCGGGAAATCGCCGCAAGGGTACGGCTCGCCATGCCAACCATGCCTTTCATGCCTGGGCCTGATATATCGAACATGGTCTGGTTATCTAAATTGGAGATAGCTTTAACCTGCAAGCCGGTTTCATCGGCTTGGTTTGATACCAGAGTGCCGGGCGCATCGGGGTTAAAACTGTTTTTGATATAACAGGGAATATGGAACTGGGCGATAGGCGCAATCGTCTTAGGATGCAGCACCTTAGCGCCAAAATAGGAGAGTTCCATCGCCTCTTGATAGCTGAGTTGTGATAACAGCTTAGCATCGGCAACCACACGGGGATCGGTATTATAAACACCGTCAACATCGGTCCAGATTTCACAACTTGACGCATCTAAACAGGCGGCGAGCACGGCAGCAGAATAGTCAGAACCATTACGGCCTAACGTCACCACTTTGCCCTGTTCATCGGCGGCGGTGAATCCCGGCATTACCCATACGCGCTTTTCACCTAATGCCAACGCACGAAACCTTGGCTTACTCACAGCGATATCGACCACGGATTCTAACGGCCGACCACGACCCAGAAACAAGGCGCGCGGATCGAGTTGAGCAGACGTGATCCCCTTAGATAGCATCACTTGTTCCATCAAGGCTGCAGATAAACGCTCACCTGCCACCACGATTTCAGCACGTATGCCATCGGGACACTCTTGCAGTAAGCTAATGCCACGTAATCTATCCTGCCAAATCACCAGCTGCGCATTAAGTCCAGAAAAGAGCTGTTCACTCTGCTCACTCGACAACATTGAAGTAACAGCATCTTGGTATAGCGAGGTAAATACCCGCTCAACATGCTGCAGCACAGACGAATAATCTTCACCTTTAACGGCTACATCAACCATTTCTAGTAACGCATTTGTCACAGTCGCCGGGGCCGATAGCACAGTGGCTATGGGTTCAAGCTTAGATGACTTAGCAACGATATCCGCCGCCATCGAGAATCGCTGCCAATTTGCAAGCGAGGTACCACCAAATTTCATTACTTTCATCTTGTTCTCCTGTACCGCGCCCGACTTAGAAATAAGAGCTAGAAACAAAAAAGCCCGCTTCTTTGTGGGAAGCGGGCTCATCGTTAAAATTCTTTAGGGTGTATCAGCCCGCCCCCACTGTTGTTGTAGTGGTGGTTGTAATAATGGTAGTTACTACGAAACCTAGGCTATGCATGTGTTTGGGCTAATCCATGTTAATTTCTTGATAAACAGAATTGCTTTTTTTACCCGCGCTTGTCAACCCCTAAAATGGATTATTTATAGGCAAATATTAACGCTCGATAAAATACTGCATCAAGATTCGTTAATATGAAGTTTTCTAGGGGTAAAAATGCGATTTACGCAATAGATAACTGTTAACGTCAACGTAATGCGGCACGAAAACCATTAGATAATCACTTGTTTTTAATATAATTATTTATAATACACTTTCAAATAATGCGTTATTTGTTCTAACTCATCACTCAGGCTAAATTGACAGGCTAACGAGCAAAAATCACATTACTCATCCTTTCTACCGTAAAGCACCGACAAATTTGCCTAAAAAAAACCTGTGCGATATCTAACATAAGCCACTTCAAATTATCGCCAGCACTAAAAAAGCACGTTATTATGCGCGCACATTACGAATTGGAGGCGATATGAAGATCACTCAACACAGCGCGGTAACCATTCATTACCGTTTATCAGATCAAGAAGGCAGACTATTAGAAGACTCTTTCGACTCTGAACCTATGCTATATCTACACGGCACTGAAAACCTGATCCCAGGTTTAGAAGCCGCATTAGATGGTAAAAGCAAAGGCGAAAAACTCGATGTCACTATTAGCGCCGAAGAAGCCTATGGGCCTTATCACGATGGCCTACGTCAAGCCGTGCCATTAGAAGCCTTTGGTGATATCGAAGATATCGTCCCAGGTATGCGCTTCATCGCTGAAACTGAAATGGGTCAACGCCCTGTTCAAGTCATGGAAGTGAAAGACGATGTGGTTATCGTCGATGGCAACCATCCTTTAGCGGGCCAATCGCTCAATTTCAGCGTCGAAATCGTTGACGTTCGTGAAGCCTCTGCCGAAGAAATCGCTCATGGCCACATTCATGCCCAAGGCGGTTGTGGAAGCCATGGACATGATCACGACCACGGCGGTGGATGCTGTGGCGGTTCAGGTAAACAAGAAGCGGGCGGATGTTGTGGTGGTTCAGACCACGATCATGGACACCACCATGAAGAACACGAAGCCTGCGACACACCTAAAACAGGCTGTGACGGCAATGGCGGCTGTGGTTGCCGCGGCTAAACAAAGCCTGATACCAGAAGTTAAACGAGAAGTTGTTTATCCGTAAGTGATTAAACTGCCATGGTTTAACCTTTTAAAATGCACGCCCTTAATTTAAGGTCGTGCATTTTTTATACACAAGCGTTTATAATATTCGTAATAGATAAATAACTGACTGGTAAATTGAAGTATTCAAATTTTATATGAATATTTTCAATTAGATATTGATATCAACCTAAGTTAAGCGACGGAGTGCTTATGTTAACCAAACCACTTTACGAAATTTTGCCTTTTGGCTACATGGCGCTCGGTAGTTCGAGTTTTATTGCACTCGACATCAACTATGCCTTGATAGCGGCAACTGTGGTATTTGTATTAGGTGCGAGGATCTACGTTATGCGTTCTCAAAACCGTCGAACAGACTCGGCCAAACGACGTAAATCGGGTTATCTTCCCGAGATAATTTATAACTTTCTACCTTTTATCTATCTCTTAGCGGCGCTGGCAATCTTTAAATTCCTTCCCAAGGATCTTTACCCAATTTTGGCTATCTGTTTACTCAGCTACGGCTTATACATTCTGGTTCGTCGTTCCCTCTATCGTCGTCATAAGCTTCCCATCACGCCTTAAGACTTAGTTCTATTCACCACAATAGGAGCAGATGATATTCATAAGAGTTGTATCCAGGTGAACACTAACCAATTAGTTTTTGAACTTTCGCCCTATGCTCAGAAGACATATTCTTCAAATAATTAGAACAACGTGTAATCGTTGCAATACTGACTTCATATTCCGCAGCGATATGCCTTTGACTCATTTCCCCGTCTAGCAGCAATTGAAAGACCTTCAAACGTCCGGCAACGGCACTACGTTCTTCTTCGGTTAACAGTAAATGAAACAACACAGAAAGATCTTCATAATTGCTGTGGCTCAAAATTTTTTCTAATACTAGATCCCAGTTAGCTCGCATAATCACCCTCATAAGTACTGTTCAAGCATTACATTAGCAGTCTAACAGATTTCGCCTACTTACAAATAAATTGTTACGTTTAGCAGTCTGATCCAGACAAAAACTGACAAAATTGCTTCTAGTACATCAAGTTAATTTGTGTACAATAGGCGTGCAATGTCACACTTCGACGCTAATTTGTGAGAATACGATGAAAAAATTACTACTTACTCTCGTTGCCAGTACCTTATTGGCTTCAACTGCACAAGCACACAATTTCGAAGACTCTAAAGATGCAATTGAATACCGCCAATCTGCATTTGGTCTTATTGCTTATAACTTCGGCGATATGGCTGCCATGATGAAAGGTAAAAAACCTTTCGAAGCAGAAACCTTCGCAATGCGCGCAACGAATGTTGCTGCATTATCCAAAATTCCTTTCGAAGGTTTTATTGATGGCTCAGACAAAGGTGATACCGAAGCCCTAGCCAAAGTTTGGCAAGACAGAGCTGATTTTGATGCAAAAATGAAAACCTTCCAAGAGAATGCTGCCATTCTGGCTACTGTAGCTCAAAAAGGTAATCAAGCTGAAATCAAACAAGCCTTTATGGACACTGGAAAAAGCTGTAAAAGTTGTCACGACATTTATAAGAAAGATTAATTTGACGTTGTTTTTCCCATCAAAAAGCCTGCTAAATAGCAGGCTTTTTGATGTTCCCAAACTGAGTATAAATCTACAGAACTTGCACTATTGGCCACATTAAATAGCCAAAGACCACAGCAGCGCATACTGTGAACAGCACTAAAGCAAGCCACTCAGACTTGAATCGAAGCTCGCTCTTCGCACTTGATGAAAAAGCAACCTTCGAGACTTTCTTGTAACCACTGATCATAGCACCAACTAACTTATCCCCTTTCATGGCATGAATAATCACAGCCAGTATATGAATGGCACTCAGTAAAAGAATAAAGTTAAAGTTCGTTTTGTGTAACCAAGTCAAAAATCCACTGGTATCTGAACTGACATAGCTATATAGCGGACCTTCGGTAAAAATATCATCTGTCGCAAAAAGGCCTGTAACTAATTGAAGGCTAATGATCCCAATCAACGCGATGACCATATAGCCACCGATAGGATTGTGTCCAAGTACCACAGACATCCCTTTAGTTCGAATCGATCTCAAGTAGTCGAGTACAACTTTGGGGTGATGAACAAAGTGGCTAAATCTTGCCGTATCGCTACCAATGAGCCCCCAGAGGATCCTAAATCCAATAAGGATCAGCAAACTATAAGCAAAAATTTGATGCCACTGCATTTCGCCCGCATCGGCACTCCACCATAAAAGAGCCAACAGACACACCATGCCCCAATGGAAAATTCGCGTGGGTAAATCCCAGACCTTAATTTTAACGTGTTCAGTATTCATAAAATGGGCAAACTCAAAGTGACCGAATGGAATAAGTAGAGGTATTTTATCGGGATTCGGGATGAAACTTAAAGTAAATATAAGTAAATAAGGGCAAAGACTGCGGAGTTATCCTATCGAATATGACCCCATTTAGCTGGCAATACAAGGCTTTTGGGCCAAGAATTATTGATATTTGTCTAAGTGATCAAATATCCAACGAACAGTATCTAATGGGCACAAAAACGTGATCTACATCTCGTTTTATAGTGCGAACCTTGGTAATCTGAAATCCAAGGAAACAACAGAAGGTTCGAAATATGCTAAAGATTACTAGCAAGCAACTTGAAGTCACATCTCCTATTCGCGAACGCATTGAAAGCCGTTTTGAAAAACTTTCAAGGCATGATGTGCAAATGATAAATCCCCATGTAATCATTACGGAGGAGAAACCTGGTTTCAAAATTGAAGCATCGGTTGGCATCCCAAATGGAGAACTCTTCGCTCAAGCAAAACATGAAAATTTATATACTGCGATTAACGCTATGGGCCAAAAATTAGAGAAGCAGCTCAATCGCATAACACACAAACCTGAAGCTCAACGCTCCACATCACTAACACCGACTAATAATGTTATTGAAATTGACGACGAGTACGAGGAGGAAGATGCGGCATAATTTAAATCTGGTGAGTGCGAGAAACGCATCACTTTGAGAGCAATAAAGTAGAAATATTTAATCAGATCACAGTTTTTACAAAAGCTTAGTGCAATCATTTTAATGATGAAAAAAACAGTTCTTTTGACTAAATACCTACTACACTTTACAAAGTGACAGCAAGAATCGAAGTGGTGCGGATTTAAATCGTTTCAAATGTTGATTTACTTTAAATTTTGATTTACAAATATTGATTAACAGATCTTAAGTTCTAAGTAACGTTACTGGATATAACTAAGGAGCACTACTAATCTAAGCTATATAGTTTTAAGTACTAAGGTTTACTGTTAATGATTAATTTTACTTATAATTTCTACGTTTAAAAGTTCAATTTTTATTTTCAACTAGGTTCCACTTTCAATAGCAAGTTTGGAAAGGAGGCAACACAAGAGCGAACAATTTGATTTTAGAAACAATCAAGTATGTTGGCATTCACTAAAAGCAGTACTCAATTTTGACCCAATATCAGGATGACCACCAGAAACAGGCGGCATTGCTGAATACCAGAGTTAACATAAGGAGCCGAGTACAGTACAACGAGTACATTAGCAAAATCTTTAACTATCAAATTGTTTATATTCACAATGGAGGCTCAGGTAAACATAAACAAAAATCACATTTACAAAAGCTACATGAATAAAAGCGTTTATTGTAAAATGGGCCGGCACCAATGACTGCTAAACACTGAGATAAATGAGGTAACAACTGTCACGTTTAGTTAGATGTAGAGATGTAGATTAGTTATATGAAGAGAGTCATATTTACACTGATATATTAGTTAGCGTTTTTAGCGTGTGATTTAATGTAAGTGTTTAATGTAAGTACAATACGTTGGTTTAATTAAAAGTCATTAGTTTACTTAGTGTTATCTTTATAGTAAAAACTGTAAAATGTATAAATGTTTATTTATGTAATGTGTTAACATTTACCATTAGTTGAGTTTTGATATTTATAGACACCTTAAATAATGTTTACTTATCAACTAAAAAGGAGGAAATCTAGACTTGACGAAAATTGTAATAACAGTAAATGAGAGCTTTTTATACGCTCCATGTATTAACATGTTAGGTTTTAAAGTAAAAAGTAATAATGGTAATAATGGTAATAATGGTAATAATGTAAGTAGCAAGACCTAAACGCGTGACAAGGCTAAGCTGTTCTTACAGCAAAATGTACCTAGTACAACTAATGAGCCGTAAATCGTTTATTTTTAAATGTTCGTTTTGTTAGTGTTAGTTTTTAATGTTATAGCTCCATGCAAGTGTTAATTGTTAAAATATAAGTGCAAGACATGTCAACGTAAGTTCGCTGGTACTGCAAACTGCATAGTTTCAAGGTTATACGCTATGCCGCATAAAGTACTTGTTAATGTTCATTGTAAATGCAAGTCGTTATCTAGTGAGTTGTCAACGTTTTACTGTTACACGTAAATGTAAGATAAACGAATGTGTTAACTTGTCCCACACTGACCATAAGGAGGATAAACTCGCTTGACCATATATACATACTTGAACCAAACCAGCGCACCCTCGGGTGCGCTTTTTTTAGATTACCTTTAAGAAAGTTTTGATTGACAGCTAAGCCCTAGCCCTTTAGTTTTAAAGCCATGAAAATGATAACAGCAGCTTTTTTTACTTTCTTTTTTACACCCCCACTCTAGGAGGCGGATTTACTGTGTAAAAACGAAAGTAAAAATCCAAAGCCTCCCAACTGGGAGGCTTTTTTGTCTTAAACGATTGATAAAATACATGGCGGCAATTGAGGTCAGAATGCATACACCACAGCCTTTAAATCAAACCCGAGAGCAGATCACCCATCTGGATAATGAACTGCTGGCATTACTCGCTGAGCGCCGTCGCTTAAGTTTAGAAGTAGCCCGTAGCAAAGAAGTAGATGTCAGACCCATCAGAGATACTCAAAGGGAAAAAGAACTGCTCGCTCGCCTCGTGAAAGAAGGCAGAGAGAAAGGATTAGATGCCCACTATGTTATGTCCCTTTACCAGAGCATCATTGAAGATTCAGTATTGAATCAACAAGCTTACCTTCACGGCCGCGCCAATCCAGAGACACAAAAACAACAGTATTGTATCGCTTACCTCGGTGCTAGAGGTTCATACTCTTATCTCGCAGCTACACGCTATTGCCAACGTCGCCAAGTTGAAATGCTGGACTTAGGTTGCCAAAGTTTCGATGAAATAGTGCAAGCCGTTGAGTCTGGACATGCTGATTATGGTTTCCTGCCGATTGAGAACACATCTTCAGGTTCAATCAACGAAGTCTACGACGTGCTACAGCACACCAGTCTGTCGATTGTTGGCGAAACGACGATTGAAGTCAGCCATTGCCTACTAGGAAAAGCTGGCAGTAAATTAGCTGATATCAAAACTGTCTATGCCCACCCTCAGCCTATTAGCCAATGCAGCAGATATTTAACTCAACACAAAGACTTGAGACTGGAATACTGCTCAAGCAGCGCAGAAGCAATGGAAAAGGTAAACCAAAGTCCAGATAACAGTGCCGCAGCGATTGGCAGCGCCGAAGGTGGTGCACTCTATCAACTTGAGTCCATAGAAGCAGGTTTAGCGAATCAGAAGATCAACCAAAGTCGCTTTATCGTTGTTGCACGCAAAGCCGTTGCCGTACCAGAGCAGTTACCCGCTAAGACTACATTGATCATGGCAACAGGCCAAAAAGCCGGTGCTTTAGTGGAAGCCTTACTGGTTCTAAAAGCGCATCAGTTAAACATGAGTAAATTAGAGTCACGCCCGATTCCAGGAACACCTTGGGAAGAAATGTTCTATTTAGATATCGACGCGAATATCTCCAGTGAATCTATGCAGGCAGGTTTAAAGCAACTAGAGCGGATCACCCGTTTTATCAAAGTATTAGGCTGTTATCCTTGTGAAACAGTCAAGCCCACACAGCTGAGCAACAGCCAGCTACTGATTGAGCCCAGCACCTCTAAGGATCAAGTCATCAGCGAAAATGGTGCTAATGCCAGTCCAGTTCGATATAGCAAAGCCTATAAAGAGCAAGCCAGTGAAATCAACTGCGGCGCAATGACAATCGGTGCAGGGCATGTCGGTGCCATAGCGCAAATCACGCTGAATAATGACATTTCACACTTAGCGTTATCGGCTTTCGAGCAGCAAGTGAAACAGCTTAAAGAAGCGGGATTCCAAGCCGTTTTGCTCAGCGCTGTTAATCAACTGACTATGGCAGAAGTTACTCTCGCTAAACTACGCCAAATCCTGCATCAATATGGTCTAGTATGCATTATTGCCATAGCGCAAGAAGCTGATATGCCATTAGCAGTCCAGCACGCCGATATGTTATTCCTCGCAGGCAAGCAGATGTTTAACCAAACTTTACTGACTCAAGTAGGAACCCTACCGATACCTTTAATACTTGAGCGTAACGATATGGCAAGTTTTGAAGAATTACTCACGGCAACAGAAGTCATTTTAAGCCAAGGCAATCAGCAACTGGTTCTGTGTGACTCAGGCATTAGAACCTTAAATAACGCCAATCTACCTTCACTCGATTTAGCGAGTCTGATCCAGATTAAAGCCACGAGCCATTTGCCGATTTTGATCAACCCAAGTTATGCCGTATCAGATGATGCACTATTGGTTCAAACACAAGGTATTAAACAGCTTAAAGTGGATGGATTGATACTCAATTGTCCACTAGCTAGCAGTGATGACCATGAGTCGCTTAACTTAATAAGCGCTGTGGTACGGGAATTATATCGGGCGAACTAAAGCTTTGATCTTGATTGATTTAATTTAAAGTGAAATGTGGTTAGTTCGAAGTGTGTTAAGGGAAAAATAAGACATCTTTTATCCCTAATTGACTCAGACAAGCCTGCTAGCCAGTGTGATGACTAGCAGGCTTAATATTGTTTAGTATTGCAGCGCAGTGAGCCTTTATGCATTTTAAGAAGAGCCAACAGCACTCGATGGTTCAGTAACGGCATTACTCCTACGGATAAGCCCTGTCATAGTTGAACCCTGCACTAGAATCGAAAATACGACGACGGCATATGTCATCACTAACAACAACTCCCGCAGCTCTACACCACCAATAGCATCTATGACGATACCCTCAGGCAAACTCATCGCCATAGCGAGGGCTAATCCTCCCCTTAAACCACCCCAAATCAAAATCGTCTCTGCATAGGGGTTGTATGACTTAAACAATCGAAAGCCCAAATAAGGTAATAACACACTCATTGCACGCGCCAACAAGACTATTGGTATAGCCACAAACATAAACCACCATAATGGTGCTTTGAAAGTGACTAACAAAAGCAATAAACCAAGCAATAGGAAGAGTAAGGCATTAAAGAAGGATTCAATCAGCGACCAAAAAGTAAATAGTTTCACTCGCTCGTTACGAGCAAAAAACTTAGGCACGCTGAAATTTCCTATGATCATCCCCGCACTCACCATAGCTAAAGGACCTGAAACACCAAGCACATCCGCCATGACATATCCCGCGGTTGGGATCAGCAGGGTAACCAGCATTAATTGCGTTTCTTCCTCGCAGTAGCGGAAAAAATGATGCAGCAGAAAACCAAGCACGCCACCGTAAATAACCCCACCTACCGCCTCACGAATAAATAACTCAGAGATATGGATAAACGTCAGTGGCTCGGTGGAGAAAGCCAATTGCGATATTGCCACAAAAATCACTAACCCTATGCCATCGTTAAATAAAGATTCACCTTCTACTTGAATCGCAATATCTTCCGGCGCACCCATTTTCTTTAAAATAGCCAAAACAGCGATAGGATCGGTGGGCGAAATCAAGGCGCCGAACAGTAAGCAGTGGCTGAATTGTAGCGGGAGACCCAGCATAGGCGCGAACCAAAATAACAGCCCACCTATAATAAATGTCGACAATAAGGTGCTTATAAAAGCAAGGATTAGGATCTCCCACTTTTGATGCCTCAGTATTTTTAAGCGGATTTGTAATGCGCCGGCAAAGAGTAAAAAACCGAGCATGCCATTGAGCAGTAAAGCTTGAAAATCGAGTTTCTCTAAGCCAGAGACAAAATACACATAAACGTCCCCACCTAAGGCCTTTCCCCCAAAGAGCAACAACAAACTCATTCCTAGGGCAATAGCAGTAATGGCCACAGTTTCCTTGTAGTGGCACACTAATTTTGGCCACCTAAATAGAGGTGATATTATTACCTCGTAGATGACTTTAGGTGAACACATGAGATCGACAACCAGAAAAACATTTAGTGCTGAATTCAAACTTGAAGCAGCCCAATTAGTCCTCGATAAAAACCATAGCATCATCGAAGCTGCAAAGGCGATGAACGTWGGTAAGTCCACTATGGATAAATGGGTGAGACAGTTAAAACTAGAACGCCAGGGTGGCACACCAAAAGCATCTCCGATTACCCCTGAACAAATTGAAATCCGTGAGCTGAAGAAGCAAATAGCTCGTCTTGAGGAGCACAATCTTATCCTAAAAAAGGCTACCGCTCTCTTGATGTCAGACTCGATGAACAATTTACGCTAATCAGCGCACTCAAGCAGAGCCACTCTATTCTCACAATTTGTAATGCATTCAAAG